>NZ_QJTG01000028.1:16315-50019 GCF_003217275.1 Bacillus sp. 196mf | reverse complement strand
ATAAACTCCTCATTCACTCTGATCAAGGTTGGCACTATCAAATGAAACAATACCGCCATTCTCTTAAGAATTGTGGCATAACTCAAAGTATGTCTCGCAAAGGAAACTGTTATGACAATGCCGTTATTGAAAATTTCTTCGGTATTATGAAATCGGAATTTCTGTATCGAAAAGAATTTGAAAGTATAACACATTTCAAACAAGAATTAGCAAAGTATATAGAATACTATAATCATAAAAGAATTAAGGCAAAATTAAAGGGTATGAGCCCAGTACAATACCGGGCTCATACCCTAGAGGCTGCCTAATGAAACGACCTGTCTAACTTTCGGGGGTCACTTCAGAAAAGGTGGCTTTTTATTATGAAAATAAAAATGTATGTAAATTCTGACTTTTCTTATTTACATAGGATGATTTTAGTTGTATCCTTCATAGTAACGGTTATATGTAATGGGAAAATATAGGGATAAGGAGATGAAGTTATTCATGGTACAAATTCATCCGAAAACACGTATTGGTCATGTTGAATTTAAAGTGAAAGATTTAGAGCGTCAAATTGCTTTTTATGAGAATGTTGTAGGATTAGAGGTAATTAAGCAAGAGGGGAATAAAGCATATTTATCTGGAAAAGGTGGAAAGAACACGTTACTTGTTCTTGAAAAGTTAGAGGACGGGGTACTGCAAGAACCGCGTACGACTGGTATATATCATGTAGCCTTTTTAGTTCCGACTCGTGAAGCTTTTGCTTCTGCGCTATTTGGGGTTCTTCGTAATAAGAATGTAATTGACAGCCCGGCTGAGCAAGAAGGGCGTTATACATATTCAAATGAAATTTTACCAATTTCAAGGTTTAATAGTGCAAGTGATCATACATATAGCGAAGCTTTTTATTTGCAAGATTTAGAGGGGAATGGTATTGAAATTTATGCAGACCGTCCGCGCGATCAATGGGGAGAAGGACCAGGAGGAAGTACACCACTTGATTTAAAAGAATTGGCAACACTCGTTGATTATGAGTTTGATGGTTTGCCTGCTAATACTGTCGTTGGGCACGTACATTTAAGAATAGCTGATGTAGAGAAATCACATGAATTTTATGTGGAAACAGTAGGTTTTGAAGTACAGCAGCGTGAAGAGGATTGCTTATTTATTTCAGCAGGGGGATATCATCACCATATTGGTGCAAATACGTGGAACGGAGTAAACAATCCACACCCACCAGTACATGCAACTGGACTAAAGGTATATGCGATTGTACTACCGCATAAAGAAGCGTTAGATGAAGTGAAAGAAAGATTAATAGAAAAACAACATGAAATAAATGAAACTACAAATGGGTTTGCGGTAGTAGATCCAAGTGGTATTACAGTGCAGTTTGAAATAGAAACAGTGTAAAAGAAGCGAGAAAGTGTATAATCACTTTCTTGCTTCTTTGTGATCATTCATATCTCAATCCAATATCTTCTTACTACATTCCCATCTTCCTCAGTGAAATCATCATTACGAAGCCCACCGTTATGTAAAATCGTTTTTTCAGAAGCGGTATTCACTGCGTCGCAAACGACAAGTACTTTCTCGATGTTTAATTCCTTCGTTTTTTCTAGCGATAATTTTAATAACTTTGTAGCATAACCTTTTCTTCTTTCAGAAGGGCGAATGCCATAACCAATATGACCGCCAGCGTTAAATAAATGTTCGGTTAAACTATGACGTATATTAACAGCTCCCACAATTTTATTTTCATCTGTAACAAGCCAATATGTAGAGTCTGGTACCCAAGTTTCAGGGATATTTATTCCGTTATGCGCATCGAGAAGTTCTTGAACCATAGCTGGGAAGTTGGCAGGATTTTTTTGTGATAACCCACGGGATCATTGTTTCACCGCTATCTTTCCATTCGTTATAGAAATCTAAGTATTCTTCTTGTAAATCAGTAGTAGGTGTAAGTAATGAGAGGTTCATTGTTAGTAAGCTCCTTTAGTTATGTAGTTTTTATAAAAAATTATGAAACAAAGTGAAAGCGTTTTCTAAAATTTCTCAACCTAATTTCATGCAATCCACCTTTGGTTTTTTAGAAAATTAGTGAAGGTTTAAAATTAGGAGTTATTTATTTTATGTTAATATTTAAAATATTAACATAAAAAGTCGGAGTATTAAGTGTATTTTAGTGGTATTCTTTCATGTTGATAAATGGATGTTTGTGATAATTTTTGTTTTATCTATCTATAATGAATGAAAGGGGGAAGTGCCCGTGAGTGTAGATTTTGATTTTATTATACGAATCGGTGTTGCTGGCTTGTTAGGAGCAATGATTGGTATTGAAAGAGAAATTCGATCGAAAGAAGCTGGATTAAAGACTCATTTCCTCGTAGCGGTAGGAAGTGCGTTAATAATGGTTGTTTCGAAATATGCCTTTTCAGATATTGTGTTTGAAGAGCATACGTCTCTAGACCCAAGTCGTATTGCAGCACAAGTCGTTAGTGGAGTTGGTTTTTTAGGTGCAGGCACAATTATTATTCAAAAGCAGGCGGTGAAAGGATTAACGACCGCGGCTGGTTTATGGGCTACTGCCGGTATAGGATTAGCAATTGGAGCGGGAATGTATGTAGTAGGCATTGGAGCGACGATTCTCGTTTTAATTGGTTTAGAAATTGTAAGTCGTATTTTTAAGGTGCAATTTTTATTTCCACAAAATATAACAGTGCAAATGTTTGTAAATAAACATGAAGCGGTACAACAAATATTAGAAACACTACAAGTGAAAGGCATCCCAATACTCTCATATGAGGTGGAAGCTTCACAGCGAGGTACAGAAACTGTTTATAAGGTAGGGATGCAACTGAAAAATATATCGTCAGAAGAAAAGAATGAGTTTATTCAGCATATGCAAACATTACCGGAAGTTACGTTTATAAAGTTAAAATCATAGTGTTGAAAACGTGGATAGATGTAGCAGGAATTTTGCTATTATCTATCTTTTTTGATATAAAATGCACGGAAAGTCAAGCGTTAATTTTACATGAAATGAATATATGTGTGAACGTTACCTTATTTTTTCTCAATACAGGACAAAAAGTAAAAATAGTAAAATAATGGAGCGGGACACTAAAAATGTAAGGTAGGGGAGAGTATGAAAGGCTATTCAAAGAAAATGTTAGTAGGGGTAAGTTTTGCTAGTTTAATGTTAGGGAGTTTTCAAGGGGTAAGTTTGGCAGAAGATACTAAGGGAGAGCAAGTTTCTTATCGAAATGTGCTCAAAATGGAGCCAGTCGGTGTACAACTACCAGTACAAGAATTAGCTCATTCATCGAAAGTGCTCGAAAGCAAGTCTTTTGAGAAAAGGCTACAATTTGCCGATTTATCACAAAGACCACCTGAGGTGAAAAAAGAAAGTAAGCAATTAGCTGTAGCGAAAACTTATACAATTGCTGAATTAAATCAATTAAGCAATCAGCAGTTAGTAGATTTACTTGTAACAATTGATTGGGAGCAAATTACGGGGCTATTTCAGTTTAATACAGACAGTCTAGCATTCTATCAAAATGATAGTAGGATGCAGGCGATTATTGATAAATTGAAGCAGCAAGGACAAGCCTATACGAAGGATGATTCAAAAGGGATTGAGACATTAGTGGAGGTATTACGTTCAGGATTTTATTTAGGATTTTATAATTCGGAACTTAGTAAATTAAATGAACGGAGTTATCATGATAAATGCTTACCTGCATTAAAAGCGATAGCTAACAATTCAAATTTCAAGCTGGGTACATTAGAGCAAAATAGAGTGGTATCATCATACGGAAAGTTAATAGGAAACGCTTCGAGTGATGTGGAAACGATAACATCAGCTGCAAAAATTTTTAAACAATATAATGATAATTTTTCTACATTAGTAGATAATCTTTCAGCTGGAAATGCTATTTACGATATTATGCAAGGTGTTGACTACGACATTCAATCGTATTTGTACGATACGAGGAAAGCACCGAAAGATACAGTATGGTATCAGAAAATAGATAGTTATATTAATGAATTAAGTCGTTTTGCATTAATGGGAACGATTACAGCAAAAAACGGTTGGCTTATTAATAATGGCATTTATTATACAGGTAGACTCGGTACGTTCCATAGTACAGGAACGAAAGGGTTACAAGTTGTAACAGATGCGATGAAAATTTATCCGTATTTAGGGGAGCAATATTTCGTAGCTGCTGAGCAAATCGCAACGAATTATGGCGGAAAAGATGCAAATGGTAAAGTGGTGAATTTAGATCAAATAAGAGAAGATGGAAAGAAAAAATATTTGCCAAAAACGTATACGTTTGATGATGGGGCAATTGTTTTAAAAGCTGGAGATAAAGTGACAGAAGAAAAAGTAAAACGTTTATATTGGGCGGCAAAAGAAGTGAAGGCACAATTCCATCGTACGGTTGAAAGTGATCAACCTTTAGAAAAAGGAAATCCTGATGATGTATTAACGATGGTTATTTATAATAGCCCAGCAGAATATCAATTTAATCGTCAATTGTACGGATATGAAACGAATAACGGTGGTCTTTATATAGAAGGAACAGGTACGTTCTTTACTTATGAGCGTACGCCAGAAGAAAGTATTTATAGTTTAGAAGAATTATTCCGACACGAGTTCACACATTATTTACAAGGTAGATATGAAGTACCAGGGTTATGGGGACAAGGAAAAATATATGAAAATGAAAGATTATCTTGGTTTGAAGAAGGGAATGCTGAATTTTTTGCAGGGGCAACGAGAACGGATAATGTTGTACCGAGAAAGAGTATTATAGGAGGATTATCTTCAAATCCAGCAGAGCGTTATACGGCAGAGCGAACGTTAAATGCAAAGTATGGAACGTGGGATTTCTATAATTATTCCTTTGCTTTACAATCTTATATGTACAATAAGAGATATGATATGTTTGATAAAATACATGATCTTATTAGGAAAAATGATGTAACAGCATATGATGCATATCGCTCTACATTAAGTAAAGATGCGAATTTAAATAAAGAATATCAAGACTATATGCAATTGCTAGTTGATAATCGTGAGAAATATAACGTGCCATTAGTATCAGACGATTATTTAGCAAATCATGCACCGAAACCAGTTTCAGATATTGCGGCAGAAATAACGGCGGAAGCAAAATTGAAAAATGTATCAGTGAAGAAAAATAAATCACAGTTCTTTAATACATTCACACTACAAGGAACATATACAGGAACTGCAGCAAAAGGAGAATATGAAGATTGGAAAACAATTACACAAAACGTTAATGATACGTTAAAACGTTTAAGTGCAAAGGAATGGACAGGCTATAAAACAGTAACAGCATACTTCGTAAATTATCGCGTGAATGCATCAGGACAATTTGAATATGATGTTGTGTTCCACGGTATTAATACAGAAGAAGGTGCAGAGAATAAAGCACCAGTTGCAGTTATAAACGGTCCGTATAGTGGAAATGTAAATGAAGCAATTTCATTTAAAAGCGACGGATCAAAAGATGAAGACGGGAAAATTACTTCGTATAAATGGGAGTTTGGTGATGGAGCAGTAAGTAATGAGCAAAATCCAACTCACGTATATACAAAAGAAGGAACGTATACAACGAAATTAACGGTAACAGACGATAAAGGAGCAACTAATACTGCTACAGCGACTGTAACTGTTCAAAAGAAAGAAGATAACAGTGTAGAAAAAGAACCGAATAACTCATTCCAAACAGCAAACAAACTGCAGTTAAATCAAGTTTTACGTGCTAGTTTAGGAAATGGCGATACAAGTGATTTCTTTGAAATTAATGTGGAGACTGCTAAAAACCTTCAAATTAACGTAACGAATGAAAATAATATCGGAATGGACTGGGTACTTTATTCTGAAGCAGATTTAAATAATTATGTTACGTATGCTCAGCAACAAGGGAATAAACTAGTAGGTAGTTACTACACGTATCCAGGGAAGTATTATTTACATGTGTATCAGTATAGTGGTGGAACAGGGAATTATACGGTGGAAGTAAAGTAGTAAAAAGGGAGTTGTCTTTTTCAATGAATGGCATAAGGTCTGTACTTTAATGGAAAAACAATTGTAGGAAATGTCTATAATGATAATAACAAATTAAGTGCCGAGAGATGTTATATTTACATTAAACAAATCTAATCAGTAAATGAGATAAAGTCGATGAACTATTCTTTCATCACGATGTAAGAATAGTTATAAATATTAAGTGCGTTTAATGTAATTAAACTAAAGGATTAGAGTTTATCTGTAACAATAGATAAGCTCTGATCCTTATTATTTTTAATTAACTAAACAGAAAATTTTTGTCGCATTAGCAAGGGATACTAATAGAAAAGCGTGTCCCTTTACCTAAGTTACTCTCTATCTCTATATCTCCGTTTAATTCTTTAATAATACTATAAGCAATCATAGTACCAAGCCCAGTTCCTTTTTCTGTTGTTGAATAGAATGGCAAAGCAATTCGTTTTATTTGTTGAGATGACATCCCAATTCCTGAATCAATAATATCAATTATGATATTTCCTTTTACTTTTTGTATATTTATTTGTAATAATCCACCATTTTTCATAGCCTCAATTCCGTTTTGGATGATGTTGTTTAGACAGAGTTTGAATTTTTCGGGGTCCCCATTTATATAAAAGGAATCTGTACTATTTTGTTTGATTTCAACTTTGTATGATAGAGCGAGTGGTGAAATAGTATCTTTCACCTGATTTAAAATGTGATTAATATCTATTTTCTCTTTTAGGGTGTTCTGTGGTTTGGTTAAAGATAAATAGTTATTAATAGTAGATTGTATTTGCTGCATTTCAATTAACATGATTTCTAAGTATTGATCCTGAGATAGCTTAGAGGCATGTTTTTCATTTAATAATTGAGTGAATCCATGTACCGTGGTTAGTGGATTGTGGATTTCGTGTGCAATTGACGCTGCTAGTTCGCTAGCTATATAAAATTTTTCAGCCCGTTGTAGCTTTTCTTTCATTTTATATTTCTCAATCATTCCCTCTATTAAATAAACTGATAATAATACTGTGAAAATATTAATGATTATGTAATTTAATAAAAATTCTATGAGAGTAGAGTCTATTTTCCCTCCTGTATGTATTTGAGTTACAATACCGCAAATAGAAAGTGAAGTTGTACATACTAAAATAAGGAGTAAGCTTAATAATACTTTTTTTTCTTTAACATACATAGGTAATAAGTAACGAAAGAGCATTGTTATACCAAAAATAATAGTGAAGATAATAAATGATGGAAGAACGCCATTTCCGCCTAAGTAAAACCGATAAGAAAGATATAAAATTCCTATAAAAACAATGTTTTTTGTATTTCCATATAGAAAAACTAATATTATAGGAATAAAACGTAAATCATAAATAAATCCCACATGTAAATGAAAAGGAAAAGTCATACAAAAAATAATAGCAATGGAGGAAAGGATAGAAAATAATATATTATTACATGTTGTTTTTTCTTTAAACTCTAGCCAAAATACGTGATAGCTAAGGATACAAATTATTATAATAAAGGTATTTAATAAAAGAGTAGAAATTCCCATAGTTTTGCATCTCCAATAGTTTGTAAGTAGAATTATGTATGAGTTGGACATAGATGTTTAGTATTAGTAGACTTTTTATCTAAAAAAGGAAGGGTACTTGAAAAATGCTGTTATATTACTCGTATTAAAATTGATAAGGAAAATAGAAAAAATCTATTTAAATTTATGTACATATGAAATTATAAACTAACTTGTGTATAGGTAAAATTGGGATTGAGTTACTGATAAAATAAGGTTTTTTAAGTATGAATATTCTGTAAAAATGATATACATGGTGACTCCTGTTTTGTAGCCTTCGTTATATTAACATGGAATATATCAAATTACAAAGTGAAATTTTAGAAAAATTTTATTAGTACATTTTATCTGAAATAGAAATGCTATTTATGTGAGTATTTTGGTACTTACTCGTATAAAACTTTGTTAGAAAAAGACTTTAAAATTCACATGTTTTTTATGAAGCGTAATATTGTAGCTTTATCTATGTGGGTTTCTCAATAACTATTAAGGTGAAAAGTTAAGATATATAGGTTTATAGATATGAATTATTACATAAAAACGTACTTGGAAAAGGATGTATGATGGTAATAGAATACAAACATCAAGGGGGAACTTAAAATGAAGTTAAATAAACTAGTGCTTAGTTGTGGAGTAATTTCAGCATTAACACTTGGTGTGTTAGGGAATAATACTTATGCTGAAGAAGTACACAAAACGAATGATCCAATTCATGTAGTTGAACATGTTTCTGCAGACTTATTATTAACCCAAACAATGGATTATAGTGGCGAGGCTGAAACTTCTTTCGTATATGATGGGAGTACTGACTTAAGCTTCTCTATGAAAAATAATGGTCAAAATACAATGGGATATAGTGTAAAAGGTCCAAATACAGAGCTAATTGTTGGTGGTTATATAAAACCTGGAGAACAACAAATTAATGTTACAAATGTACGGAATGCTTTATCTCCATTACCGAATGGAACATATAAAATTTACGTTTCAAATGATGATGGTTCTAAGGGGCAATTCCAAGTTTCAGTAAGATCTATGAATTAAATTTAAAACGCTTTGCTTTTAAGTTAATTTAATCTTTACTTATTGGAAAGAAGCTAAATTGAATTGAGAATTACCGATAAAAATGAAAACGAGCACCTTATCTAATTGTGAGAGGGTGTTCGTTTTTGGCTATTAAACAGAAAACAATTATAAATACATTTTGATATTTCCATTGCTAACCTACTAGATTGTGTCAACGAGAGAATGTCTACTATAAAAGATATCAAAATAAAGATGATGTAACATTCCGCTAAATTATATGGGGAAATAGAAAAACCACTCTTATATGAGTGGTTTTTAGTAATTATTTTTAGGTTATACATTTAAAATTAGGCTAAGTTATAGAAATAATAAACATTTAATCCGTTGTTATTATTTTGGTTCTGGATAATGATTGTAGTATGAGATTCTAATAAATTCTTGGTAGACATTTGTTAATTTGGCATCTCTAAGAGCATCGTTGAATTTTTGCATACGTACACTCCCTTGAGCGTAGCCTCCACCTGGAGTATAAGGGTTTCTTGCTTCAAAGTCATCCAAAAATACTTTTAATTTTTTATAGTCTTGAGATTGATAGAAAGCCACGGCCTCTTCAGGAGTGACATCAAAGTAAGAGGATGACGTTGAGTTATAAGAAGCTGCTTGAGCAGTAGGTGCCTCTAGCATAGTTGCAGCTCCACCGAACATAGTAAGCGCCATAGAAGATACAATAATTTTTTTTAACATAATAAAACCTCCATGTAGAATATTGGATTAACAGTAACCATGTAATCATTGTAGTTACATTGAAAATGATTATCAAATGCAATGTTGCATAATGTATCCCGCTATTTGTGGGCAGTAAGACTCACGCCCAAAAATTCAATGAAAGTAAAGAAGTTAGATGGGGATCGGGCGAATTAAAGTTTCACTTTATTCTTTGAACGAGAAGTCACCTTTATATTTAAATGGAGGAGTGTAATAGATTAAAAGAGGTGTATAAGTTACTCAGGTTAACAAGAAAATGAAGAGGATATTTTTAATAGGGGGAAAGCTTAATAACTGGAGTAAAGGAATTGCTATTTATATATTTAACATACATATTTGTTTTTTAAATTGTAGGCGTGTTTTAGAATTTGTATATAGTAAATTCGTTAAAAAACTTGATAAATAATAAAATATGTAAATTTTTCGACTATTTAATTAAAATTATTTAATATTTGTAATTTATTGTTTTATAATGATAATCGGGTCGATCGTGAATGTTTTAGATATTGCGATATATACTCGGATTAATTTATTCTAGGGAGGTTACAAAATTGGGTAAGAGAGTCATTATAAGAGTTTTTACATTATTATCAGTACTGGCATTATTCCTTAATGTATTTTTACCTAGGGCTAGTGCAGAGGTTATGACGCATGAGAAATATTCAATGGACTGGAGTTATAGTAATAGTCTAGGTAAGTACATTCGTACTGAAATGATTAAAAATTCAAGTGGTCAAATTGCTTATTGCTTAACTCTTGGATTAAAATCACCAAATGGTGAAGATCTTCCTGAAATGGGGAAAACAGATAATGTAGTATATAGAGTCTTATTAAATGGTTTCCCACAAAAAAGTGCTGAACAGCTGGGAGTAGCTAATAAAAATGAAGCGCATTATGCAACGCAACTTGCGGTTTGGAATGCATTAGGTCAACTCGATGTAAATGAATTAAAACATGAGAATAAAAATGTTGAAAAAGCAGCTAAGGCTATTATTAGTAATGCTAATAATAGTGAAGAGACTCAAGATGTTTTTATGAATGTGATTCCTGCTGAAAAGCAAAAAGCAGAATTAAAGGGTGAATTCTTCGAAACAAATCTATATTCAGTACAAACAAATGCTAAGAGTGGTTCTTATAAGGTAGTAGCGAAAAATGCACCTAATGGAGTTAGAATTGTTAGTGAAAATGGAGAAGTGAAAGATCAGCTTTCAGTTGGAGAAAAATTTCGTATCCAAATTCCTAAGAATACAAAAACGGGTGAATTTAATTTAAGTGTAGCTGCTAATTTAACTAAAGTTCAAGCAATTGCTTACCGTGGTACGGATACTGTTCAGAACGCTACAGTACTATTAGAAAGAAATGAAGAAAAGCTTAGTAGTGATCTTGCAGTAAATTGGGAAGCAGCTGGTTCTTTAAAAATTAAAAAGGTTGGAGAAAATGGAGAAGTTTTAGCTGGTGCAGTATTTGAGGTCTTTAATGCAAATAATGAATCAGTTGGAAAAATCACGACTGGTGCTGATGGTATGGCAGAATTAAACAACTTACCAATTGGTATTTACACATTAAAAGAAATTAAAGCACCAACAGGCTATGTTTCAGATGATAAACCACAAACTATTGAAGTTAAGACAGGAGAAACAGGAGCTGTCCAAATAGTAAATAACAAAGTAAAAGGTAACATCGAAATTAAAAAGCTCAGTGATTCAGGAAAGGTTTTACCAAATGTTGAATTCACAGTCTTTACTGAAGATGGAAAAGAAGTGCAAAAAGTAGTAACAAAAGAAAATGGAATTGCAAACGTTGAAGGTCTTACGTATGGTAAGTATTATTTCTTAGAGACAAAAACACCTAATGGATATATTGGAAATAAAACAAAGTATCCTTTTGAAATTAAAGAGCACAATAAAACACTTACTTTTACAGTGGAAAATACCGAAGTGAAAGGTAGTGTAAAATTACTAAAAGTAGATAATGAAGATATTAGCAAAAAATTAGAAGGTGCAGTATTTGAATTGAAAGATGAAAGTGGAAAAGTAGTTGGGGAATATAAGACAGATAAAAATGGCGAGATTAACGTCAAAGATTTAGCGTATGGTAAATATTCATTTGTAGAAAAGGCTTCTCCACATGGTTACGTTCTTGTTAAAGAACCAATTATGTTCGAAATAAAGGAACATGGGAAGATTATTGAGTTATTGGCAGTTAATCATCTTATCAAAGGTGATCTAGAAATTACAAAGGTAGATGTAGCTGATGGAAATAACAAGCTTCCAAATGCAGAATTTACGATTTATAACGAAGCAGGAAAAGAAGTAGTAAAAGGAAAAACAGACGATAAAGGAATCGCTAAATTTGAAAAATTACCATTTGGAAAATACACATATAAAGAAACTGTTGCGCCAAAAGGTTATGTATTAAATGAAGAAACGTTCTCTTTTGAAATTAAAGAGAATGGTCAAATCATTAAACACATTGTCAAAGATGAAAAGATTCCTTCAATAAAAACAACAGCTACTGATAAAACAGATGGTACAAAAGAAATACACACGTCTAAGTCTGTAACAATCCAAGATAAAGTGGAATACAAAGACCTACAAGTAGGTAAAGAATACACTTTAAAAGGTAAATTAATGAATAAAGAGACTAATAAACCATTAGTTGTAAATGGAAAAGAAGTAACAGCTGAAACGAAGTTTACACCAAAAGAAGCAAATGGCTCTATTACATTAGACTTCACATTTGATGCAACTGGTTTAGAAGAAAAAGAGGTAGTAGTATTCGAAGAGTTATTGAAAGAAGGAAAAATTGTTACAACACATGCTGATATCAATGATAAAGGTCAAACAGTTAAGTTCGTTAAGCCATCAGTAAAAACGACAGCAACAAACAAAGCTGATGGTGGAAAAGAGATTCATTCAAAGGATTCTATCACTATTCAAGACAAAGTGGAGTATACTAACTTAGTTGTAGGTAAAGAGTACACTGTAAAAGGTAAACTAATGAACAAAGCTATTAACAAACCATTATTAATTGATGGAAAAGAAGTAACAGCTGAAACGAAGTTTACTGCAAAAGAAAAGAACGGTTTTGTAACATTAGACTTTACTTTTGTTGGTGCTGAACAGCAAGGAAGAGAAGTAGTCGTGTTTGAAGACTTATTACATGAAGGTCAAGTAATTGCAACACATGCTGACATTAACGATGTAGGTCAAACAGTTCGATTTGTAGAACCTTCTATTAAAACGACAGCAACAAACAAAGCTGATGGTTCTAAAGAGTTAGACGCTTCTAAATCTGTAACAATCCAAGATAAAGTGGAATACAAAGACTTAATCGTGGGTAAAGAGTATGTTGTAAAAGGTAAACTGATGGATAAAGCAACAAACAAGCCATTATTAGTTGATGGAAAAGAAGTAACAGTAGAATCTAAGTTTATTGCTAAAGAGAAGAATGGTTCTATCACACTAGATTTCACATTTAATGCTTCTGCATTACAAGGTAACGAAGTAGTAGTATTTGAAGAACTGTATCAAGATAATATATTAGTAGCTATTCACGCTGAAATTGAAGATAAGGAACAAACAGTGAAATTTAAAGAGGTAAAGCCGGAACAACCTAAACCAGAACAGCCAAATTCAGATAAAAATACTCCAACACCAGAGCAGCCTAACGAGCAAGTAAAAGAACAACCACAACCTAAGCAAGAAATTCAATCTAAAATTGGATGGTTACCGCAAACAGGTACTAATCTTACAAGTTGGATCTCTATGGCTGCAGGCGCATTACTGTTAATTGTTGGTGGAGTGATTTTCTTAAAACGTAAAAATGCATAGAAATTAAAAAATAAGCACATCTGTTTTTATAACAAGATGTGCTTATTTTTATCATTTTAGCCAAGAAGACTCCTATATTCAAGCGTGAATGGCATTTAAAATAGCAAATTTATTTGTAGTAAATAATACATAATTTTGTTTTACTGTTTTAATTAAAATACGGTCTGTTGTCCCATAAGCTGTTCCAATACGTATGACATCTACTTCTTCAACACCAGCATAGGTAGCATCTTCGGTAATCTCAATCACATCACGTAATGGAATTGTAATCTCCGCCAATTGCCATGAAATAATTAACTCTTCATTTGTTTTTTTTACATTAATGCCTAGCATTATACCAAGACCCTTCAATAATAATACGCTACACTTCTAATCTTATTATATAAATTTTTAGATTTTTTATCTATATGTAGGAATAGAATTTATTTATATTTGTGAGCATCTTAATGATGTCAAACAAATAGAAGGATATACAGTCTTTCTATTAAGAAATATGGTAAGAACAAAAGTTCACTTCAAATTAATATGAATTTGATATGGTTGAGATATTATGAACGAGAAATAGTAAGAGTTGCAGGAAGGAAATGAATAATGAGACTTAAATTAGTAGGAATTTTCATTTGTGTAATTATGATGTTAGGTATCTTTATAATTTACACCAATCAATCTATTGGTAAAGAACCAGATAAGACGAACTATGAATCTCGTGAAAACTCCATAAATAAAGAGAAAGATAGTAGAGGAAAAGGGCAATCCAAATACAATGAAAGTTCTTTTGCTAGTATACAGGCTGTAGTTAATAAGGAATATGGATTACCCGAAGACTATAAACCAGAGGATTTAGTTGTACCAAATGTACCATTCTCATTTAGTGGAACGGTAGAAAAGAGCCACCTCCGTAAAGAGGCGGCAGAAGCACTGGAAAAGTTATTTGATTTAGCAAAGCAGGAGGGGATTCAGTTAAATGCTGTTTCGGGATTTCGTTCCTATGACTATCAACAACGATTGTATACAAACAATGTGAAAAGAAAAGGACAAGAGCATACGGATCGCTTCTCGGCAAAACCAGGACATAGCGAACATCAAACAGGGTTAACAATGGACGTTTCTTCTAAAAGTGCGAACAATGAACTAGAGTTATCCTTTGCTAATACGAAGGAAGGAAAATGGCTGAAAGAAAACGCGCATTGCGCAGGGTTTATCATTCGTTACCCTAAGGGAAAGGAAAGTATTACAGGTTATGCATATGAACCTTGGCATATTCGCTATGTAGGAGATATTGCTGAAAATATATATAAACAAAAGCAGACTTTAGAAGAATACATGAATCTATGAAAATAGAATTGAAGAATTAAACTGGCTATCAATAGACGTGAGATTGTAAAAGGCAGGGGATATAAATTAAGGTGTTTTTTAATTTTTTTGGTGAAGAGGGAAGGTCTCCCTCTTCTTTTTTCATTCCTTGTAAAATTTGAGGATGTCTTAAGGGAATGAAAAGATGGATTGTGTGAATTTATTAATATAGGCTACTTTAGGTGGCTTCTAGAGATGTTTTTTGAGGGAATACAATGTTATAAGTTTGTAGTATTCATTGCAGCAATTGACTATATTATAGGAGCATTCACGTTGGAATATAACAGAGAATTATAGAGTAAAGTAGGATTCAAAAGCATTGTTAAAAATGTTGGTGTTATAAGTTATTTTCCTATCAAAATAATTAGTCTTTTTTCAAAATTTAAGGTTGTTATTTTATTATATCTAGTAACTATTTATATTATTTAATAATTACTTTGTTTACTATTAAGGTGGTTATCTTACAAAATTGTAAGGTTATTTTAATTGACACTCGTATGTACAAGTAACTATACTGGTTACACAATATTGGTGAGTATATTTAATAATCTCTATCTATAAGTGTATGTCCGAGGATTATTTTTGGAGTAATAGTTCGATTTTAAATTCGTTATACGATATATATCGATATAAATAACGTGATCTATTCTTTATTCAAAGTCGTATTATTTAAAGATTAATTATAAATGATATATTTACCAAATTGTAATAAATTGATAGAGGTGTTACATTTTGAAATATAAATTAATTGCTACAGGAATTCTTGCTGGAAGTCTATTATCCTACTCATCTAATACATTTGCAAATACTCATAAGTTCCCAGATGTTCCTGCATGGGCGGACAAATCCGTTAATTATTTAGTTGATAAACAGGTATTGAATGGCTATCCAGACGGAACTTTCGGTTCAAATGACTCATTAGACAGAGCTTCGGCTACAAAAATTATGACAAAAGTTTTAGGTATACAAATTGACTCTAATGCAAAACCATCATTTACAGATTCACAAAACCACTGGGCTACTCCGTATATTGCTGCTGCTGAAAAAGCTGGTATTGTTAAAGGTGAGGGTAATGGAATCTTCAATCCATCCGGAAAAGTAACTCGCGCTGCTATGGCTACGATGCTAGTAAATGCATATAAACTACAAAGCACATCAAATCATAACGAGCAGGTTAAATTTGAAGATTTAAAAGGGCATTGGGGAGAAAAATATGCCAATATTTTAATCGGTTTGAAAATTTCCAATGGTACTGAGAACGGTTGGCAACCAAATAGATTTATAACACGTGCTGAAGCTGCTCAACTTACTGCAAAAACAGATATGATGCAACATCGTCCAAAAAACCCATTAGAAAGTAAAACAATCATTATTGATCCTGGACATGGTGGCGAAGATCCTGGGAAATCCACAAAGGGATTACCTGAAAGTAAGATTGTACTAGACACTTCTTTACGTCTACAACAATTACTTGAAAAGCATACACCATTTACAGTTTTATTAACTCGTCAATCTGATAATAGACCAGGACATGATCAAAAAAGTTCTTTACAGGAACGTGTTAAATTTGCTAAGAAAAATCAGGGTAATATCTTTATAAGCGTACATGCAAATGCTTTTAATGGTAATGCAAAAGGGACAGAAACATATTACTATAAATCTTCTAAATCCGAAAAAACAAATCCTCATGTGGAAGAAAGTCGCGTTTTAGCAGAAAAAATTCAAACACGTTTAGTAGAGGCACTTCAAACACGAGACAGAGGAGTTAAACATGGAGACCTTCATGTTATAAGAGAAAATGACATGCCAGCTGTGTTGACGGAACTGGCGTTTATAGATAATGGTATTGATTACAGTAAATTATCTACGGAAAATGGCAGACAAATTGCAGCAGAAGCCATTTATGAAGGAATTTTAGATTATTATGAATGGAAAGGAAATAATGTATCTGAATATAGGCTGTAATAAGTAATTGAAAATATAGTAATTCTCGAAATGAAGAATTCTATAATTTTTTTGTATTTTTTAAACAACAATTTTAAATTTGTATTTAAAATTGTTGTTTAAATCGTTACTTTATGTTTTAATAATATTGATAATAGTTATCAATAATAGTGAGAGGAAGATTAGTGAAACATGTGTTTTTAGTTAGTGTCATAAAGTTAATGAATTTCTATATTGTATGGCTATGAATCTATCTCTATTTTTGTGAACTAGAAATAATATATTTATATCTTTTAAATGTTTAAGAAGGAGTGGCTGTCTGTATGAAAAAAGCAAAAGAAATAGCTAAATGCGTTGCGGTAGCGTCCGTTATTATGTCTGGATCATTTGGTTTACAAGCAACATCTGCATTTGCAGAGTCTAAAGGAACTGTAGAAAATCTTCAAAATGGTGGGAAGGTCTATAATAGTTTTAAAACTACTTATGACATGAAGCAAAATATCAAAAATTCAATAAAGGTTTCTTTTATTGAGGATCCTTACGCAGATAAAAAGATTGCAATTGTTACCACCGATGGTAGTAATATAGATGCTAAATATACAATTAATAGCGGATACTATAACGCAGGTTTAAAATGGCCATCAGCCTATCATACTGAAGCAGAAATAACAAGTGGTGATAGTGCTCAATTCCATAAAGCTGCCCCAGTTAATACAATGACTTCAGCAAAGGTCACTTCTGAGGTAGGGTATACACTTGGTGGAAGTGTTAAAGTAGGAGTAAATGATAAAGGGCCAAATGCCGATGCAAGTATCACAGGTAGCTTTGCTTGGAAAGAAAGTGTATCTTATGATCAAGTAGATTATAAAACGGTATTGGAGACTCACACAGATAAAAAATTAAATTGGAAAGTAGGATTCCAATCATTTAATTTCCCAGAGTGGGGAATTTATAATCGTGATTCATTCAATACTTTCTATGGTAATCAACTATTTATGAAATCACGTAGTTATAATGAAGGAACGAATAATTTTGTTTCAAAAGATACAGTACCAGCTTTAACAGGATATGGTTTTTCTCCAAACGTAGTAGCGGTTATTACTGCTGATAAAACAGAAACTACATCAGATTTAAAAATAACAAATCGTAGAATTTCAGATCAGTACAATATCGAATGGGTAAGTTCAAAATGGTGGGGAACAAATAATAAAGATACATATAATGAATTCTTTACGAACCACTATAAATTAGACTGGAAAAACCATCAAGTTACTCTTGATAAACAAAAAGCCCTTGAAGAACAAATGAATAGTATCAACAGTGTGAATGATAAACTTAACAAAGGAAAAGGGAAATTATCTCTTTCAATGAATGGAAATCAACTCCAAGCTACGTCTAGCAATGCTGGTTATGGTATCAGTTACGAAGATAAAAATTGGGGTATCTTTGTAAATGGTGAAAAGGTCTATACTTTTAATGAAAAATCAACTGTAGGCAATATATCTAATGATATTAACAAATTAAACATTAAAGGACCTTATATCGAGATTAAACAGATTTAGTCAGAAAATGATGGACGATTGATGGACAATTATCTCATCAAGATACGAGTACGCTAGTTTATTTTAAATTTGTATAATGTAACGAAAGGACCAGATCTTATTTATTTTATAGATAAGATCTGGTCCTTATTACTTTTTTGTTTGCACACGAAGTTAAGATAACATTAGATGTTTTTTGTCCAGACTTTCACTCGATTAGAAAAGAGCATAAAGTATTTGAAAGCTATTGATGCTACGCAAGGGGATATTGTTTAAAGTAATCAGAACTTCATCGGTTGTTAAGTTACCACTTTAAATATATAATTAAATTTCATTAAAAAGATACTCTATTCAAAGTCCTTATTGGGTTTTTGAAGTGAAATATATACTATTTGAGGTGTGTGAAATGGGGAAATCTCGAGAGCAGACGATGGAAAATATCTTAAAGGCTGCTAAGAAAAAATTTGGAGAGCGTGGCTACGAAGGTACGAGCATACAAGAAATTGCAAAAGAAGCGAAAGTGAATGTTGCTATGGCCTCTTACTATTTTAATGGGAAAGAAAACCTATATTATGAGGTGTTTAAGAAATATGGTCTTGCTAATGAGCTACCCAATTTTCTTGAGAAGAATCAATTTGATCCTATCAATGCCCTTAGAGAATATTTAACGGTTTTTACTACACATATAAAAGAGAACCCTGAAATTGGATCATTGGCATATGAGGAGATTATTAAGGAAAGTGCACGATTAGAAAAGATTAAACCGTATTTCATAGGTAATTTTGAACAGTTAAAAGAAATATTACAGGAGGGTGAAAAGCAAGGAGTTTTTCATTTCTTCTCTATAAATCATACGATACATTGGATCACTTCTATTGTTTTATTTCCAAAGTTTAAAAAGTTTATTGATTCTTTAGGCCCAAATGAAACGGATGATACAAATCATGAATGGATGCCAGAAGACTTAGTGAACAGGATTGTTACTGCATTAACAGATAAACCTAACGTGTAAATTATTCAGTGTATATGAATTCTATTATTACTATTTAAAGCCTAATTTCTCAATGTATTGTAGAGAAATTAGGCTTTTTTCAACACGTCATTAAAGTATTTATAATTCAATGACTCAATTTGCTGATTATATTTTCAAGTATTCGTTTTGAGCTACATAGATATAGTTTTTGTTGCAACTGTTTGTTGAAATGCTTTATCATGCTCAACAATAACCATTGTGGGATTAAATTGTTGAATAAGCTCTTCGATTTGCATACGGGAATAGATATCTATAAAATTTAGTGGTTCATCCCATATATATATATGAGCTTTTTCACATAAGCTTTTAGCGATAAGCAGTTTTTTCTTTTGTCCACCAGAATAATGAGATATATCTTTCTCAAATTGAATTCGGTCAAAGTCCATCTTACGTAGGATGGATTTAAATAAGGTCTCATCAATCTTGTGCTGTTCAATAAAGTCTGATAGCGATCCCTTTAAATGAGAAGTATCTTGTTGGACATAGGAAATGATGAGTCCTGTACCTAAAATAACTAAGCCTGTATGCTGTATCGGATGTCCTAGAATTAGTTTTAGGATACTACTTTTTCCGCTCCCATTCGTTCCATCAAGTACAATTCGGTCACCTTGTTCAACTATGAAGCTAATCGAATCATTCACAATTTGGTCATCGTACTTAACGGACACATCAACCAAAGTAATCAATTCATTTGATTTAAATTGTAATTGTTCCAATTTTAAGGACTCAGTTTTCTCCACATTTTTTAGTAATTTTGACTTTTCTTCAATAGCTTTTTGTTGTCTTGATTCAAGGTTTTTTGCTCTTTTCATCATCTTGGCTGCTTTATGACCTACAAACCCCTTATCCAACTTAGAGCCTGAATTCCTCGTTCCATTTTTTGAAGCTTCCACATCATGAGACCAACTTGCTGAACGCTTGGAAGACTGTTTTAATCTCCCTATGTCTTTTTGTAGACGCTCATTTGTAGCCTCTTCGTGCTCTTGCTGTCTATCAAAATTTAACTTCCAAGAAGAATAGTTACCACTCTGAACTTCAATATTTGCTCTATTTATAGATAGGATATGGTCAACGCATCCATCTAAAAAGATTCTGTCATGTGAAATTAAAATAAATCCTTTTTTCTTCCTTAGATAATCAGAGACTATCTTTCGTGCATCAGTATCTAAGTGATTTGTTGGTTCATCAATTAATAGGAATTGGCCCTCATTTAAAAACAGTGCAGCAAGCAACACCTTTGTTTGTTCCCCATTTGATAATGTTTTAAATGGTCTGTATATGACCTCAGCATCAACATTTAAATAGGATATCTCACGCAGAAATTCCCAATCTTCTGCTTGGGGACAAATTTCTTCAAGGATTTCATAAGTGAATTTGTTCTTATCTGCAACAGAGTAGGGGAAGTAATTGAATTCTACCGAAGCAAGGATTTTCCCGCCATACTCATAATTCCCTAACAATAAATTAAAGAATGTCGTTTTACCTCGTCCGTTTCTACCGATAAATCCTAGCTTCCAATCCGTATCTATTTGGAAGTTTACACTTTCAAAAATATTATCAAAGCTACCTGGGTATGAAAAAGTTAAATCTTGGACTTTTATCATTGACATAATAATTCCTCCTTTATATATCGAAACGTTTCATATAAAGTCGGAACATCCATCCATTTTTTAATTGCTCTATATAAGTTTGATGGATATTAACGACTTATATAGAGCATTACATGTGTAACAATAGTGTCTGAAGTACTCATTTTTCTCGCTCCTTTATTTGTTAGGTACATTTAACAATTAATAAGTTCCAACTAACATAAACGGGAATAAAAAAATCCCCCAATTGTAATCGGAAGGATTAGTCTTTCGTCTATACTTAATAAGTACTTATTAATCATTTGAATCATGACAAATAAAGTATGAACTGAATTTTAAAAATGGATAGACTAACCCTATATTTTGTAGTTTGAAGTTATAAAATTCAACTTAAAATATAAATTAGTTAATCATTATTCATCCATCATTCCTTTCATAATTCTATTTTTAGAGTAACATTCTTTTTAGAGAGATGCAATATCAGCTTCAGCTTCACCTAATCCTAGATTATTTATAATTCTTTGAGTAAGGAGGAAATATGAAATTGACATCAATCTAAGTTGTAACTATAATTGTTACAGTTAGTTTCGAAAACTAATTCGAATTTCTATGTTAAAGATAGTATATTTTCATTCCTTTTTAAGTGTGACAGTTAGCAACTAACTATAATTCAATAGAGGATTAGATTTTATCTCATATTTAAAGAGTAGATAAGTTATACAATCCAAATTTACGATGCACAAATACTTGAAAAACTACATTTTTTAACTGATCCTTTTTGGAATCCTCAGTATTGAAAATTGTAAACATCTACAAAAAGTTAATAAGACTGTTGTATGTAGAAAGAAATCTTTTAAAAAGGTCATAATATGGATAATAGGTAGCACACATTTTAATTAGTAGGAGTTGTGCTACTATCAAGACATTTCTTAATAAAAGTATAGAAAAAACTCAAGAAGGTGAGTCCATTGCGTAAATATGCATATGTGCAATTTTATGTATTGATATTGGCTTTAATAGCTTATATAAGCTTTTGCTGTATATTTTTATTTGTTCTTCCGAATCATTATTTCGTATCAGATTTTAATATCCGGCTATCATCTTTAGTCGTTGAAACTACTGTATTTATCTCATTACTGTATTCTATATTATCCAGAAAAATTAAGTTAGGAGTATTCTGGATTTGCATAATTATTGCGATAGGGTGTTTCCTGATAGGAAATTTCATATCTGCTTTTCAAGTACTTAATGTAGAATTACCAATACAAAATTTTAATATCTCTGATATATTTTTGTTGTTTTTCTTATTTTTCTTTCTCTTTGCGTTTTTTTATAAAATTATGATGGAATGTAACAAATGGGAGAGAGCGTATTTACTTTGTGATTTATGCATTGTTGTTACTGCTATTTTTACATTAGAGTGGTACCTATTTAATAAACCTTCCGCAAATATCTTATTCTTTTCAATTGGAGATGTTTTTCTTTCATTTATTTTTCCGATTATAGATTTATTGCTTCTATTACTTGGAGTTACACTAATCTTTCGACCTGCTATTTTCAATGCAAAAAGTAAATTGTTTATTTTTATCTTAGTATTAACTGGATTGGCTATTACGGACTACTTATATTTTTACTTACAAGATGATTTGTCAGATCGTTCAGTTATATTATTAAGGTGTTTGTATAGAGTTTTCCTATTATTTATCGCTATTGCTGCTACAATCCCAAAGAATACTTCTTCTAAAAGAAATTATTTTATTGTCAATCCGAAATTTGGAAGGGAACTTCTTGTCATATTTCCTTATCTTGCAGTTGCAGTCTTAATTGGCTTTACTTTGAAAGAACAAACGTCTTCAGCTACATTGATTACGGGAAATTGTATTGCTTTTGTATTTGTACTGATTCGTCATACAATTGTACGAATGCAAAACAAAGATTTAACCGAGACCTTAAAAGTGTTTAATAATCAATTAGAACAAACAGTATCTCAAAGAACAAGGGATTTAATAAACAAATCTAATGATTTGGTAAAAAATCAAGAGAAATTTAAGTCTTTATATGAGTAT
The DNA here is from genome assembly GCF_003217275.1 of Bacillus sp. 196mf. NCBI lineage: Bacteria > Bacillati > Bacillota > Bacilli > Caryophanales > Bacillaceae > Bacillus > Bacillus sp. 196mf. Next base: position 27,247 of record NZ_QJTG01000028.1, on the reverse strand, counting down.
CATCCAGATCCTATTTTAACGATTGATTCAAATGGTATCGTATTAAATATAAACCAGGCTGGAAGTATGTTATTAGGAAAAGAAAGTGCTGCATTAATAGGGAAAGAGTGCTTCTCTATTTTTTTAGATGAAGATAAATCTGAATTGGAATCGGCTATAAAGAAAGGGAAACGATGTAGTTCATCTTCGTTACAGTTACGTGTGAAAAATAACAATGAGAAGGATATTCTCTTTTGGTATGTCACTATAGTTCCTATTATGATAGAAGGACAAACCTTTGGGAGTTATGTAATGGTAAAAGACATAACGAGGATGAAACAACAACAGGATGAGATAAATTATCTTGCGTTCCATGATACGGTGACGGAGATTGGAAATCGTATATTCTTCCAACAAGAATTAGATAGATCCATTAAGCGTGCACAAAAAACACAGGATAAGTTCGGGCTCCTGTATATTGATTTAAATCGCTTTAAGACCATTAATGATACATTGGGTCATTCGATTGGTGACAGAGTTTTAAAAGAAGTTGCCAAACGTTTTAGGACATGTCTGTCACCGACTATTCCTCTAGCAAGAATAGGTGGAGATGAGTTTGCAATCATTGTCCATAACCAAACAGAGCAACAGCTATTGGATTTGTGTAAAACTCTATTTCGTATAACTGAAGAACCATTTGTAGTAAATCAGCATAGTTTTTACTTATCTCTTAGTATAGGAATAGCAGTGTATCCATTTGGAGGAATAAATACTACTACACTTTTACAACACGCTGATATCGCTATGTATAGCGCAAAGGAAAAAGGTAACAATGCTGTTTGTATGTATGACGAGACATTATCACAAAAAGTAACTCGTCGATTACGATTAGAACAGGATTTACCAAATGCAATTGAAAATAATGAGTTATTTTTATTGTATCAACCACAAATTGATAGTAAGGCAGGTAAGGTTATTGGTGCAGAGGCTTTAATACGCTGGCAACATCCAGAGCTTGGGCTGATTTCTCCTTTTGAGTTTATACCTATCGCAGAAGAAACGGCGCAGATTATTTCAATTGGGAAGTGGACGTTACAGAAAGCGTGTCGACAACTGAAAGAATGGCATTCTGCGGGCTATTCAAATCTAAAGATGGGGATAAATTTATCAGCTATAGAGTTTGAACAGAAAGATTTTGTTCAAACAATGATATCTACCATAGAAGAGATAGGAGTACCTGCTAATTCAATTGATTTGGAATTAACAGAGCGAATAGCAATGGTAGATGAAAAAGAAACCTTATCGAAGTTAAAAGTATTAAAATCATATGGTGTACATTTATCAATTGACGATTTTGGTACAGGTTATTCTTCACTAGCGTATCTGCCTCTTTATCCAATTGATATTTTGAAAATTCCAAGAGAATTTGTTAATAGGATCGGAATTTCTACTGATGGAGATGAAATTATACAAACCATTATTTCACTTGCTCATACTTTAAACATGAAAGTGATAGCAGAAGGGGTGGAAACGAAGGAACAATTAACAGTGTTACAACGTAATGGATGTTATCTAATTCAGGGCTATTACTACAGTAAACCTGTAAATGAAGATGAATTTATCGATTTTTTAAGTACAATGCAAAATGAATAAGTGAAAAATCAGTATCTGTATAAAGTAAAGTGAAAAGACGTTCTATCCATATGGATTTGAACGTCTTTCTTATGTTTATTTTCAGTAGTTATGCAGCAAGGTTTCAGCCTTTGAAAGTAAAATACGTATCTATATTCCTTGTATTTTGGGCTAATGGGATATGAGGTGAAAATTGCTTCTTGTGAAAACGCATTAGGGACAGCTTGTATATTCTTAAAGCAATTTGAAAAAGGATTAGCAGTTTGTATGGAATTAGGAAATGAAGAGTATGTATATCATTTCAATATTTTACATTCTCTTAATGAATATGAAGCAATTAAACTCTTAGAAGAAGTGAAAAAAGTGTTTCTTACTTCGAAAAGCAAGGTTTATGGGATTTCGTAGAAGAATATGCAGATCTAAAAAAGGAAGAAATTATACAATAATCACATGCTATCATTTTTAATAGCTAATTAACAAAGGGACTCCAATTATGGAGTCCCTTTGTTAATGGGGTAATGCTCTGGTTTATCTAATTATAACAATATTTGTAAAAAATGCGAAGGGGTCCTAGTTTGGAGGGGGAATTATTTAATCTTTTTTATTTAATAAAAGGGATAATATTTAGTTATCTTCGCTTCTTAATTATGTTTTCTATCACAATTTGAAGTGAATTTCATTTAATCTTATTTATTTTATAGGAATTATAAGGTATACTAAAAATAGGTGCGAAATGTACCATTTGAAAAAGAGTGAATTGCAAAAAGGAATCCGTAAAGGATTCCTTTTTTGTTTCTTTGAAAATGAAGCAATGTTCTAATTATCCCTTTCATTTCTATGAATGCGCTGCGATCTTATAAACTAAAAAAGAATTTTTGGGAAATTGCCATATTCCTGTAACAAAACAAAGGTATGTTATGTGTGTTAAATATAAAGAGAAAGAAGGAAAAGTTGTGAAAAAAATTTTGCCAATTGTTGCGTTATTAGGCATGATGAGTTTCGGAGTACAGGAAATGAATGTAAGAGCTGATACATACCACAAAGGCGATTCAAAAATTAGTTTTTGGGATTCGAAAAGAAAGGGTACTAATTTCATGAATAGTACGTCATTACCTGAAAACTATAAAAGTGCAAAAGAAGCTAATATTGAATATGTACGTTTAGCACCTGATAAATGGGCAAAAGATAAAGATTTTCTATTTGAGGATAAACCAGATACTTCTGGAAAGGATTTTCTGATAGGTAATGCAGATAACTATCAGGGATTAGTAAAGGAGGATTTAGAAAAATTAAAGGCGGATTTAGATGCCGCACAATCACAAGGAATGAAAGTTGTTCTTACAATGTTATCCTTACCTGGTGATCGATGGCGCCAATTTAATAATAACAAGAATGACGACAGAATATGGGAGGAAGAGAAGTATCAAGAACAAGCAAGTCAATTTTGGAAGGATCTTGCTTTGGAATTAAAAGATCACCCCGCGGTGGTTGGTTATAATATTATAAATGAACCACATCCAGAAACAGTTAAAAATAATAGATATAATGATTTTTGGACGGAAGATTATGAGAAATGGTATGCAAAAGTGAAGGGAACGACAGCGGATTTAAACAGATTTTATCAAAAAGTAATCAATTCCATTCGTGAAGTAGACCAAGAAACACCGATTATTTTAGATTCAGGTTTATATGCTACTCCATGGGCCTTTAAATATTTAAAACCAGTAAATGATAAAAAAACCCTATATGCATTTCATATGTATGAACCATATGAATTAACGAGTCAAGGTGAAAAACAAAATAAGGAGTATCAATATCCAGGATTAGTAAAAGTAGGAGATTTAGAGAAACCTGTAATGTGGAATAAGCAGGGATTAGAGCAATTTTTGAAGCCAATCCAACAATGGTCTAAGAAAAATCATGTATCATCTAATCGAATTATTGCAGAGGAGTTTGGAATTAACCGTACTGTTCCAGGAGCTACCCAATACATGCAAGATCTTATTTCTATCTTCAACCAAAAAGGTTGGCATAAATCATTCTATGCATCTCGTGAAGACACATGGACAGGGATGGATTATGAATTGGGAACAGGAAAAATAAAATGGGATGAAGAGGGTAAACCGATGCGTCAAGATAATTCACTCTGGGATGTAATAAAAAAAGATTTACAAACGCGTAAATAGTTTAGAATATTAGGCCTAAGGACTAAATGTAAGCATCTAATTCAAATAGAATTAGATGCTTTTTATTTCGAAAAAAGGTGGAGTTGAATTAAAGATTCCATCTTTTCTTTTGCATAAAGAGTACCAATCAGGTTTATTTACAACGAAAAATAAGATTTTTAGAGAATAGCTTAGAAAAAAATTGTGGAGGTTCAAACAAATGTGGTCACAATTGTTTAAACCTTTAAAGTAAATAAGTTTTATGAATTTTTTGTGAGATTCCAACCCTTAAATGTTGAAAAATATTTACTGATTTCTCCAATTGGGTGTATTTCTCCAATTAGATGGGAGTTTAGAATACAGAATCAAAACATAATAGGCTGTTATCGATGAGTTTATCGTAAAGTTGTTATTTAATGTGTCATCAAATAACATTTATATACAATAATAAATAAAGAAAAGGAGATATTTATGAAAAAATATAGAGTAATAGACACAACTTAAATAGTATGAATAGTTTAGATTGTAAAAACATGAAGAAGAAAACAAAAAATCCTTAAGAGTACTAAGGAAAAATGAGGGAGATAATATGGGGAATAATTCAAAACATAAAACTAGAAAAATACTTGCAGCTACTGCTACAGTAGCTATGCTTGCGACTGGAATGATTTCTTCATCAGATGTCTTTGCGGAGCAAAAGGAGCAGCAAAAAAATTTATCGACATCACTGCAAAGTGAAAAGTCAGTTAAATCAGAAAATATAACATTTACAGTCCCAGGAAAAGGAGATGTTGAGGTACTAAAACAACAGGAAAGAAAAAGTATGGCATTTAGTCCATATGAACCAACTGGTTTATATGCAAAACCAAATGAACAAATAACGATTAATGTAGAAGGTAATCAAGATATTCAGGTATATATTGGAACGTATTCGTATGATGCTTCTTGGAGAGAAGATTCTAAGATAAAATCATTTACATTAAAACCTGGTGTAAACACAATCCAATCTCCAAATGGGGGGCTGATTTATTTTTATAATAAACAGCAAGGTGGTACCATTCGAACAACAATCACAACAGGTGGAACGACTACGCCTTTCTTTGAACTAGGAAAGCATACGAAACAAGATTTAATAAACATGCTGGACCAATATCCTAATGCACATGCAGTGGAGTTAAAAGGCGAACGTGTATTAATTACGGCCAGCCCTGCACGTGTTAAGAAATATTTGTTGGGTTCTAATACAGATCCTGTACAACTCTTAAAAAAGATGGATGAAGCTACTCGAATTCAAGACAAAGTAGCTGGATTATCTGAAGAACAAGTAGATAAACATTATGTTCATTACGTAGAAGAAAATCATTCTCCTGATTATTATATGTATGCAACTTCTTATCGAACAGCATATGTAGGAGATGCAATCCAATACGTGTTAGATATTAATAAATTTATAACAGATGGCTGGGGCCCTTGGCATGAGGCAGGACATTTGAGACAACAATCGCCCTGGAAGTTTTATAATATGACAGAAGTACAAAATAATATATACAGCCTTTCTGTAGAAAAAGCATTTAATCAACCATCCAACTTAGAGAAAAGTGGAATTTATCCAAAAGCATTTCAATATTTAGAACAAGTGAATAAAAATTATGATGAAATTAGCGATGTTTTTGTAAAGCTTGTTATGCTTTGGCAACTACAGTTAGCGTATGGAGAGGATTTTTATCCTAAATTGCATCAATTGTATAGAGACATGCCTTCAAGTGAACTTCCACAAACTGATGAAAATAAAAAACAATTATTTATGATTTCAGCATCAAAAGTAGCCAAACAAAATTTGATTCCTTTCTTTGAGAAGTGGGGATTACGTCCAAATAACGATACCATTCAAAAGGTAGCTGCATTAGGATATCCAATTTTAACAGCAGAGATTTGGAAGGGTACGGATTCTAATCCAATTAAACCAGATATGCCTGATGTAAATAATATTTTAGAAGGAAACCAGTTTGCATGGTCGCTGAAAGGGATTGGAGATTTTGAATTCGCAAAAGTAAATTTAAATAAATCAACAGAAGAAATGCAAATTGATCTAAAAGCAGGTGTACCACATAACTACTTTGATAGTACATATGCAAGTATTAAAGTGCAAAACACATCAGGTAAAGTAGTATATAACAAGGAGTTTTATGGGAATAAACAGCAAAATGCTGGAACACAAAAAGTTTCAGTAAAGACCGGCGATTTTATTGAGCTTACACATTTAGAAGGCGGAGAGAGGACAACATTAATAAATTTAGATAATAATAAACGTGAAAGTCTTGATAAAAAAGTAATGTATGAAGTTACAAAGGATGGCCTGAAAAAAGTAAATCAAATTGTTAATCCGAAACCAGATACAGAAGCTCCCACACAGCCACAAGGATTATATGCAAACAATCTTACTTCTAACAGTGTAGAGCTAAAATGGAATCCTTCTACAGATAATATAGGTGTAAAAGAATATCAGGTATTACGTGATGGACAATTGATTCAAACCGTACAAGGAACGACATTTATTGATCAAAACTTAACAGCTAATAAGGAATATAAATATGCAGTGAAGGCTGTAGATGCAGCTGGAAATACATCAATTCAAAGTGAAATTCTTCCGGTAAAAACCAAAGATCAAAATGTATCTTATGAAAAATGGGATCCAAAGAAGGCATATACAAAGGGCGATAAAGTAGAACATCAAGGGACGGTGTATGAAGCGGTTCAAAATCATCAAGGAAATGGTGACCCGAATTGGATATTTGCGTTATCTTTATGGAAACCACTTACAATCAAATAACATGTAAGAATCAGATGTGAAGATAGAACAACATAAAATTGGGGCAGTATTTTAAAGATTTACTGGATGTTGTTTGAATTTTGATAGATTTCTCTACTAAGTTATTATTCAATAATAAAAATTAGAAAAGGATGTAGATTAGTGATTAGTCAGAAAACGAAGAAAAGATTTAATAAAGTTATTATAATGACCGCAGCATGTAGCATGTTTTCTATGTTTGGAACGTCTATTTCGCACACTAAAGCTGCAACACATTCAGCTGCTCCAGCAGTTTATGTGAGTCCCCAAAATATACCTGCCTCAGATATTATTAGTATAGACTGGTCACCAGTTCAGACTCCACCTTATACGTACTGGGCTGTACACAACTGGAATGCAGGTGGTGAAGCTGGAGGATATGCTGGTTTTCAACAACAAAGTGGGTTTGATGAAAATGGAAAACGTACTTTACATTTTGCCTTATGGGATCCAATTTCCTCTAAAGAAGCAATAAAGGCCGAATACTTATCTCCGAATTCGCAAGCTGGACCCTTTGGGGGAGAAGGAACAGGAATGAAGGTTCAAACAACTTATGGTTGGAAAGACTACAATTGGTACACAATGACAATGCGTTCATGGCAAGAAAATGGTCATACTAAATTTGGACAATGGATGAAAGATGTAACAAAGAATAAATGGCATCAGATTGCAATTATGGACTTTCCGGTTGCTAATGTTGCATTTAATCATGGATTAGGAATGTTTCAAGAAGACTGGGCTGATAGTGGACAGAATGTTCGAGAAGCGCGCCTAAAAAATGGTTATAGCCGAAAATTAGTTGATAAACAATGGAGTTCTTGGAATAATCAAAGTATTTCTGGAACGCATGATAATACTTATCAATATGATGGAGGATCTACTTCAGAATATGTATGGGTCAAAGCAGGAGGTAATACGCAGTCTACTATTGGGTCAGGAAAAATATTCACGCTAAATCAACCTACTCAACCTGAAATAGGAAAACTAGATTTTGATATCCAATCTATATATTATGAAAATGAAAAATTAAATGTATCTTGGAAACTAAAAGAAAATAGTACACCGCAATTTAAGGGGAAAATTGAAATTTATAACAATGAAAATATGACGGGCCAACCTATTAACGTAATTAATGATATTAAATCTTATCAAAATGGAATCAGTCAATCTATATCATTACCAACAAATGCTTATGCAAAAATTGTATTAACGGATATATTTGATCAAACTGTTGAGAAAAAGGTACAAATCAAAAATGAATCTCCAAACATTTTTGAAGGTAATGAATTTGCATGGTCGCTGAAAGGGATTGGAGATTTCGAATTTGCGAAAGTAAATTTAAATAAATCAACAGAAGAAATGCAAATTAATCTAAAAGCAGGTGTACCACATGACTACTTTGATAGTACATATGCAAGTATTAAAGTACAAAACACATCAGGAAAAGTGGTCTATAACAAAGAGATTTATGGAAACAAACAGCAAAATGCTGAATCGCAAAAATTTCCAGTCAAAGTAGGGGATTATATAGAGTTAACACATCTAGAAGGTGTACATAGAGCTACTCTTACAAATGTAGATAATAGTAAACAAGAAAGTTTTGGAAAAAAAGTCATGTACGAAGTTACAAAGGAAGGCCTGAAGAAAGTAGAAAAGATGCCAGAAGCAACAATTTTAGAAGGAAACAAGTTTGCGTGGTCATTAAAAGGATATAGTGATAGAGAAATTGCAAAAGTAGATTATGATAAAACGGTAGAAGAGATGAAGGTAAAACTAGAAGCAGGTGTACCACATTCCTATTTTGCTAGTACGTATGCTAGTATTAAGGTCCAGAATTCTTCTGGTAACGTTCTGTACAATAAGGAAATCGTGGGAAATAAACAACAAAATGCTGAAAGCCAAACTGTGCCCGTCAAGGTAGGGGATTACATTGAATTTACCCATATAGAAGGAGAAGTAGCAAAGGAAAAAACGCGAGCAACTTTAATTAACCTTGAAAATAACAAAAATGAAACCATTGGAAAAACAGCAAGATATCAAGTTACAAAAGAAGGCTTGAAGAAAGTAGAGAAAATGCCAGAAACAACGGTTTTAGATGGAAATCAATTCGCTTGGTCATTAAAGGGATATAATGATCGAGAAATCGCGAAAATAGAATATAACAAAGCAACAGAAAAAATGCAGCTTAAATTAGAAGCGGGTATACCCCATTCTTATTTTAGTAATACGTATGCAAGCATTAAAGTCCAGAATTTATCTGGTAATATTTTGTACAATAAAGAAATTATAGGGAATAGACAACAAGATGCTGAGAGCCAAACCGTTTCAGTCAAAGTAGGAGATTGTATTGAGTTTACTCATATAGAGGGAGAAACACAAAAGGAAAAGACACGCGCCACACTTACTAATCTTGAGAATAGTAAGCAGGAGTATATGGGAAAGAAAAGAATATATCAGGTTACCTCTATGGGATTATTAATAAAGTCATAGATTTCACTACAAAAGTTAAATTATAGATTTATATATTATATAAAAATCTTAACCATTATACGCATTAAAAAATTCTCAAGAGAATATAGATCGGCGGGTATAGTATGAACATATTTAAAGGGTTTCTAATTTCATCAATTGCAATGACCACATTTGTAGGAACAGATCTAATTTTACAAAATGATAGTATTCATAATAAAGTTTACGCTGAATCTTATAATGTCACATACAAAGAAAGAGATTCACAGGAAGAAAGATTAGTTGTAAAGTTTAAAAATCAAATTGACTTACCTTATGAAGATGGTATTGAGAAACGAATAAAAAATGGGGATTATGATAACAATTTAAAGAAGTTATTTTCCGAAAATACAGAACTTACTTTGAATCGTCTGTTCTCATCTGTAAATCCGATAGAGATTGAAAAGTTATCAGTACAATCTAAATCAGTTGCTAATGAATCAGCTAATAATTTATTAAATTATTATATTGTACAAGCTCCTAATAACATAGAAATAGAATTATTACTGAAAAAATTTGAAGCATCTCCTCTCGTAGAGGAGGCTTATATACAAGAAAAACAAATTTTGACACCTCCTGAAATACAGTTACCAAATTTATCTGTTAATCCGTACGATGATCCTAGATTTACAAATCAAGGATATCTTGAAGCGGCACCAAAGGGAATTAATGGCTCGCATGCTTGGAGCATTAAAGGTGGTGACGGAAAGGGTACAACTTTTGTGGATATGGAATATGGATGGTTATTGAACCATGAGGATCTAGTTAATAAAAATATAAAGCTTATGTCGGGACAAAATATAAGCCAGCATAGAGCTCATGGTACTTCTGTATTAGGAATTGTTTCATCTGAAGATAATCAAATTGGAAATATTGGAATTGTACCAAAAGCAAATGTAAAAGTAATATCCCAGATTAGGGACAATGGAATTTATAATACAGCGGATGCTATTTTAAGTGCTGTACATAATTTACAAGCGGGAGATATTCTTTTATTAGAGGCACAAGCTTCGTATGATGGGTATGGGGATAAATATTTACCTGTAGAAGTACATCCAGATATTTTTGATGCAATTCGTGTTGGTGCAGATAAAGGGATTATTATTATAGAAGCTGGCGCAAATGGTTCAAACGACTTAGATAATTTTAAAGATCGTAATGGAAAAAAGATCTTAAATCGAAATAGTCCAGACTTCAAGGATTCAGGTGCTATTATGGTTGGGGCGGGATCATCAACTGTTCCACATAAACGTTTATGGTTTTCAAATTATGGAAGTCGATTAGATGTATATGGATGGGGAGAAAATGTTGATACAACATCAGCAAATCCAAGTCAAAATACTACAAATTTATATACATCAACATTTAGTGGAACATCAAGTGCTTCACCAATTATTGCTGGAGCAGCAACTTCGATTCAAGGTATTGCTAAAGAACATCGAGGTTCTCCTTATACACCAGCCGAATTAAGAAATATCTTAAGTAATCCGAATACAGGAACAAAATCTCAAGATCCGTGGAATGATAGAATAGGTGTTTTACCTGATCTAAAATCTATATTAGATAACTTAGGTTTTAATTCAGATATACCGGACTCTTCTAGTATTTTAGAAGGAAACCAGTTTGCATGGTCACTAAAAGGAATTAGTGATTTCGAGTTTGCAAAAATTAATTTCAATAAGTCAACAGAAGAAATGCAAATCGACTTAAAAGCAGGCGTACCGCATCATTATTTTAATGAAACGTATGCGAGTATTAAAGTACAAAATGCATCAGGAAAAGTAGTATACAATAAAGACA
>NZ_QJTG01000028.1:0-15775 GCF_003217275.1 Bacillus sp. 196mf | reverse complement strand
AAGTTACAAAAGAAGGCTTGAAGAAAGTAGAAAAAATGCCAGAAACAACGGTTTTAGATGGAAATCATTTTGGGTGGTCTTTAAAAGGATATAGTGATAGAGAAATCGCAAAAGTTGATTATAATAGGACAACAGAGAAAATGCAGGTGAATTTAGAAGCAGGCGTACCACATTCTTACTTTAATAATACGTATGCAAGTATTACAGTAAAGAATTCGACCGGTAGTGTTGTGTATAATAAGGAAATAGTAGGAAATAGACAACAAACTGCTGAAATCCAAAAGGTGCCCGTAAAAGCGGGAGATTACATTGAGATTACCCATATGGAAGGGGAAGCAGTAAAGGAAAAGACACGCGCTACACTTATTAACCTTGAGAATAATAAACAAGAATATATAGGCAAAAAAAGAACCTATCAAGTTACTTCAACGGGATTAAACAAAATAGATTAACATGAAGAACCTTCTAATTATTAGTTAGATGCAAATAGTCGTTCATTATGAACGACTATTTGGCTTTTATTTAAAGAAAAGTGAAATGAAAATACTCTCTCTTTTGTATATACTCTCCTTGCCATCAACTGCTACATTTGTTTATCAGGGGGTAAATTTTAAAAATGTGCTTGAGAATTGATAAATGTTTAAGTGTTATAGATTTGAGAAAAAAGAAACAGAATAGTAAGGTATTTGTTGATAAATCCTCTCTTTCGTTACGATATTTTACATATTTGGTATGATATATATATATGAGTTCTATGTATATTAAGGGAGGAATGAGAATGAAAAGTTTCATAACACGTGCAAGTGGTAATACAATCTCAAAAAGGTTAGTTTTAATGGTGTTGTCGATGGTTTTAATGATATTGATGATTACACCATCGAATGATGTATCGGCAGCCAATCTATCAAAAGCAGGTTCACTAAAAGGCGTAAATTTATTTAATGGAAGTTGGACAGTTGCTATACAGGCAGCAAATTTACAATATGTTTCGGCTGAGCCTTCGGGAAATATAATAGCAAATCGTAATGCAGTTAATGGATGGGAGAAATTCGAATTAATTTCGACTGGGGAATTATATACGTACGCTTTAAAAGCTAAAAGTAATGGGAAGTATGTTTCGTTTGAGCCAAATGGTAGAGTAGTAGCAGATCGTACATCAATTGGTGCATGGGAAAAGTTTATCTTATATAATGGTGGAGACAATAGGATATATGTATTACAAGCACTAAGTAATGGTAGATATATATCAGCAAATGGTGGTAGAGAATTAACAGCTACTAGTTATGTAGCTGGAAGCTGGGAAAGATTTGTTATTGTATACTTCTAAACTTTGAAGTGTTATATATCTAAATGATAATGGCATGTTTAGTTGGTATAAATACCTAATACAATAAAGTTTTAAGCATGTAATACAAGTGTATATTAACGTGTAAAAGGGCTGCAAATAATTAGCAGTCCTTTTTGCATGGACTTACTGAGGTTATAATGAGAAGAAAAAGAACCCTATAGGGTTCTTTTTCAAGGCATATTAACAGTAAGGAGAATCATGAAATGCTACTTCAAATCTTTATTAGGGGAAAGATTTTGAAAAAGCTTAACACGTATTTATTTTTACATAAATGTAAGATGTAGTAAATTGATAATGTTTATACTTACTATTACTAATATTCAATTAAGATAGTTAATACTATTTGTATGGTGTTAATGAAGTACATATTTAGAAAACTAATAATAGCCCCAAGTTGGTTAAATATGTCTAATATTATATTTTATTTGTTAAAAGAGCTTATAGTTATATCATTTCAAAAATTAATTAACATTTAAACAATTTTAACTGAAATTGGATGTGTATTAAATAAAATAGACAAAGACCCTGTAATAAATACAGGGCCGGATACAGGGTTAAGGGAACGCATAGTTTCTTAATATCATAGTAGCATATATTCTTTGTATAGCTACATGAGGATTTTGACAGAATTAAGAACAAGACAGAAAATCTGTAGGAAAGTAAATATAGTGCTGGAAATGTGATTTTAAATTAAGCTATAGGTATATTGAAATGGATGAAAACTCTTGAGTACCATGATTAAATTGCCTTTAATTATGAGGTTTAGGTTAGAGGGATAATTGGATCTTACTGAAAAGAAAAAATGTTTTTTAGATTAAAAGAAGAAAAGACACCTTTTGGGTGTCTTTTCTTTAGGTAAACAGTTCACATATTGCTGAATTAGATACGAAACCATAATTCGACTACGAAGTAAATCCTAACATAATCTGAACAGAAAAAATATGTAATATTACATTTTTAGTTTTTAATTATTTTATTCAATATAGAGAAGCAACGTAAATAAAAGGGCATGCAGTAGTATCTGCAGCCCTTTTTAGGAGGAACTCAAGACATCATTAGGACACGTATTGGAAACAGGTTCAAGAATAGTATGTGTGAAAAGAAAAAGTCCTATACCAAAAGTAGACAGGACCTTATCTTTTTTACATTTTAAAAAATGAAATTCTGTCCTTTTGAAATCAGTACAGCACACACTTGGTTCGAAATGAAATTAGAAAAAGTATACATGAAAATGGCAGACAACTATTTTGTTGCCTGCCGGTGCCAGTGGGTTGAATGAGTTAGTCAATTCAATAAATTGTGCTATCCCATTACCAGAAGATTGAAGCCGCTAGTTCAAACGGCTTAGACATAGTTTGTCTAATAAAGAAAAAATTATGAGTAGAAATTTTGTTTGCTCTATATGAAAAGATAAATAGATATTCATCAGACAAGGATAATTTAGCATATCTTGAATAGGGTGTAGGAATGAATTAAAGAAATGGATATTTGTTTAGGAAGGGACTGACTCAGGAGTGGGACTTTCGGACAGGGTTTGGGGAGCGGTGATTGCCTTTGGCATTGCGACTAATATCGTTGCTTGTATAATGGCAGTATACATTCAAAAATATGAGCTAATGATAAATCATCTTACAAATATTTTATTTTTAATAATTATCTCTTTAACGTTTATAAAGATGAAAATTAACAGATGGGTGGCTTTAGGATTTACATTAGTTGTAATAGAGAAAGGTATTAAAGCGGGATATGACTTCTACACACATAATTATTATAGTGTCAGTTGGAGTTTAGCTATTATTGTCTATTGCATATACGAGATGGAAAAGTATCATATTGAAATAAACGAATAGGCGCAACAAAAAGGTGTTAGTAGGTGGAATTCTTTTTAAAATACTATAAAAAAGACACTACAAGAGTGTCTTTTTTTTGAAAATACTCTATAATTAACTTTGGGGAAGGTAATGTTAGAGTATTCGTTTAGCATTATCTTTATATTTGATAAACCATGAAATCGAAAGATTTTGTGGTTTATTTTATGAACAATAGATATTACAGTATTGGCAGTGAGCTATTAATCATTTTAAGCATTAGGGGAGAATGGATTAAAAGTCTAACATCGAATAACGGTTCCGGAATATAGTGTTGCGAAATGATCTCCCATATCCCAAACGGTACTTGCCTGTATATAGCCCTTAAAGCCTTCTGAAGAATAATAAATCTCTTTTGGTATACTTTCTTTAGTTTGGAAATGTGCTTTAGAGTACTTTACATAATGGTTTTTAACAACTTTTGCTTCTGGAACAATAGTGTTTTTTTGTTCCAATGTTGGCCTAGCACTAGAAGGTGGTATGAATTTTACATTGTCTTGGTAATTAGGATCTAAGGTGTCAGCTTGTACACTGTGTGACGAAACAAAGGTGCTTAGACTACTTCCCGCGATTAAAGTTGCAAATACTAACTTTGAGAATTTTGTTAATCTACTCATTCTATAATCTCCTTTTTATTATTTTGTAAGGTATCTCCTTACACCTCACAGTCTATATCCACTACAAAAGGGTGTACATACATATTGATAGACAAAATTCTACAAAATACCGCATGTTTTTGGGATTTATGTATAATAATCCAATGTCTAATAGTCTATCAAAAGTAAAAAGTAGGTCTTATATAAAAGAAAATGAATAATTTATGCAGGTAATGTATATGGAATTATTGTTTAAATATTCTAAAATGAGTTGATAAAGATGTTGGTAGGTTTTTTGGAAAACAAATAATTTCCTAGGTGAAATTTGGAAGGAAGATTCTCTGTTAGAGTTTTTATAAGGGAATTCATTTTCGTAGATTCAAAATGTAAAAATAACTAAAAGAGCAAGTGTTTCAATGGGTAAAAAGCTATGTTGAGTCTTTTTTCTCTGTCGGTGGTCGTCTAATCAATGAAATGACGGATGCTTATGATAGTTTGTGTCTAGCAACATTCGTGTATAAACGAATGAATTAAGAAAAGGGTGAAATATTGGATAACTCGAAATGGATACCTTTAAGTAATGTTGATGATGATGAGGAAATTTGGGTAGGAGCAAGAGTTAGGTTGTACAATGTTGGTATGAATAGAGAAGATAAAGAAAATAATTTCTATGAATATATTATTTCTTATATCTACGACAACACTAAATACTTACAACTAACTAATTTAACAACAGGAAAAGCAGGTTATATTATTTGTGCCATTGAAAAAGAATTACCAAATAATTATGCTTTGGGCAGAACATTAAAGCAAAGAATAGGTTTAGAAAATACCTATTTTAGATTTGAATAATCAACAAATAAGGGAAGCACCAACTCTAAGGTGTCTTCCCTTATTTAATACAATATTAACAGAGCCTAAATAAAAAAGTGAGAAAAATGATAAACATTCTTCTCACTTTCATCAATTAGGGTGGCATATACATAAATATGCGTTTGGGTGGATTTTTGGATGAAAAATCCACATGCATAGTATAACAAACTACATAAGGTAGATTATATGTAATATTGCATATAGGGAAAGATTCTTCTATAGAAATAAAATACAGTTTATACTGAATTATTTATTTATTATAATGTAATAATATATTATCGGATTTTATATCTATTACTTATGTATACGTGTTACAATGAATTTCTCCAATTTATTTTATTCTTTTATATAGAATTTATGGTTTAGTTATCTCTTACAACAAAATCGGCCGTAGTAAATGATTCATGAATAGTGTGATGCATTTAGAATGGTTCAAAGGCTGTTAAACATAATCATACAAAGAATAAATTTATGTAGTTATTTTTTAGAGAATTTATTATGGTAAAGACTTCATCCGATTTGAATAGCGCTAAATTAAAATTTTTATCCAATCAAGGTCAAATAATATCTGTTAAATGAAGGTTATGTTTCATCCATTTTATTGGGAACAATTCGTAGTTTTAGAATTGCTGAATATGGAAAGATAACATATTCGAAAGGAGGATAGATAAAACGCTGCCTGTGAAATTTAAATCGTTAAATAAGGAAGTTGAGATGATAGGATTTAATAGGGGTTTCATTTCGAATGGTACTGTAAATATATGTAGAAAAAATAAAGGAGAAAAATTTAAATAAACTATATCAGTAGTAAAAGTGAAAGGGAGAAGTATCTAGTGTTTAATATAAAAGAAAGATTGGGACAAATAAAGCTTAAAACGAAGTTGTCTATGGCATTTATTGCAATATTAATTATACCAAGTCTAATCGTAGGAATATCATCTTATAATAAAGCAAAAACAGATCTTAATGAAACAATTTTACAATCAGCACAAGATAATATAAGTATTTTAGATAAGATTGTTGATGATGAATTAGAAAATAAGCAAACAGATGTCTCTCATTTTGCAAAGGTACTCACACAAGGGGATTATAATCCTGAACAATCGCAAAATGTACAGAGTAAATTTGATCAATATATACAGTTACATCCAGAGATAGAAACGATTTATACGGCATCCAGTAACAATCAATTTATTCATGCACCTGTTGGAAAAATACCAGAAGGGTTTAATCCGTTAGAAAGCAGTTGGTATAAGGATGCAGTAAAAGCAAATGGAGAGATCATTGTTTCATCTCCATATAAATCAAAGTCTACAGGAAATATGGTAATAGCAATTGCAAAGCAAAATGCAGATAAAAGTGGTGTCATTGGCGTAGATTTGAATATTAAAGATATAGTAAAAACATCCAAAATGATTAAAATTGGAAAGCAAGGATTTGTATCTATAGTCAGTCAAGATAAAACAATAGTTGTTCATCCATCACTAAAGCCAGGAGAGAAATTAGAGAAAACTTTAGCGGATGAACTGTACAAAAAAGAAGATGACGTAATTACTTATAGCCTTAACGGGGAAGATCGAAACATAAGCTTTAAGACAAACAAAAAAACAGGTTGGAAAATAGCTGGCGTAATGCCTACGAAAGAAATTGAAGAAGCTACCAATCCTATTTTTTATAAAACGCTCACTATAATAGGGGCTTCATTATTGTTAGGTGGAATTGTAATTTTATTCATACTTAGATCTATTATTAATCCACTAAGACAATTAGTTATTTCGGCCCAAAGAATTAGTCAGGGAGATTTAACCGAGAAAATAGATATTCGTTCAAAGGATGAACTTGGTCAATTAGGCGGTAGTTTCAATACAATGGCAGAGTCGTTACGTAATATTATTTCTCAAATTAACACATCTGCAGGACATGTAGCTGCGTCTTCTGAGGAACTAACTGCTAGTGTAGAACAAGCAAGCGTTGCGACGGAACAAATTACAAAAGAGATGGAAGAGATCTCGAATAGTGCAGAGGTTCAAAATAATGAAGTTGAGTCTGGAGCTGAATTAATTGGTGAGGTAACACGAAATATTCAATATGTAGCTGAGAATGCATCTGAAGTATCGGCTTCATCCATATACACAAAACAAAAAGCCAATGAAGGTGAACAATTAGTAGAACAAACTGTAACACAAATGCAGTCTATCCATCACTCTGTTTCTCAATCCGATAATGTAATAAAATTATTAGATAAGAAATCGCAACAAATTGGAAGTATATTAGAAGCGATTCAAAATATTGCGGAACAAACAAATTTATTAGCATTAAATGCAGCAATTGAAGCAGCTAGAGCAGGAGAACAGGGGCGAGGATTTGCAATTGTTGCCGATGAAGTTAGGAAGCTAGCAGAGCAATCATCCGATTCTTCGATGGAAATTGGAAGTTTAATTAAGGAAATACAAGCAGACGTACATGAGACTGTAAAAGCTATGAATGAAGTAGGAGTAGAAGTACAGTCGGGAATTAAGGTTGCGAATGATACAAAACAAAGTTTTTATGAGATTTCAAAATCTGCAAATGAAATTGTATCAAAAGTACATGGTATGGTAGAACTATCAAATAAAATGACAACTGATGCAATGAAAGTTGATACATCGATTGATCAAATAGCTATGGCTGTAAAAGAGAATTCTTCAAGTATGCAAACGATAGCTGGTTCATCTGAGGAACAACATGCTTCTATGGAAGAGATAAATTCTTCAGCAATACAATTAGCGCAGATGGCGGAAGAACTTCAAGAGTTAATTGGTGGATTTAAGATTTAAGTTGAGATTCTAGGAGAGAATGCTAGAATCTTGTTACAGAGTGGAAATGAAAAATCTTATAACATAGTATATAAGTATAATACGTACTCTCTACACGTATTGAACAGGCAGATAAGCCATTTAAAAACCCTCCATTTGGAGGGTTTTTAAATACATTTACATTAAATTTGTTGTGGTGCACCACCAACACTATATGAAGGAGTAGGATAATGACCATGAGTAGCAAGCTGATTTGTTTTAGAAAACTGAAAAATTCCCACCGTTAATACCCCAATAAAAGCAATGCCAGATAATAATAAGCTAATTTTTTTCATTATTTTAAGACTCCTTTTTCAATTAATTTTAGTCTTGCTTGATAACAAATATGGAAATAGTCACTTACCTTTTTGTGGTTCTCTAATTGTCTACATTTTGTGGCAAATAATTCAGCGTATTCGACAACATATTCCCATAACTCTTCTTTCTCAAAGTATAAGATTCCTTCTTGAATGATTTTTTCTAATTCTTCCAATGGAATGTTTTCGTTTAAGCTTTTTAAAATAAAGAAGTGATGCATATATTCTTCGTTATGGATTTCTCTGCAGATTTTTAATCCCTTAACAATGAGTTTGCTAGCCGTCGATTGTTCTCCTAACTTATAATGTTCCTTAGCTTGTAGGAAGATAGCCTTGAAGTGTGTAGGGATTTTCTCTGTTACTTCTGAAAGGTGGCGAATAGCTAAAGTAGACATACTTTGATCAGAATACAGCCACCCCATAGTACTTTTTACGTATAACAAGGAATCTTCTACCTTATTCTTTTGTAGTAAATCAATTGCACATTGTAGATATTCTTCAGCTTGTTCGTACTGTTTTAAATAGATGCAGCAACCACCTAACAAACTATTACAAAAGGCTGTTTTTACTTCATAACCTTCATATTTTGAAAAGATTACTCTCGATTTATTTGCGTATTCGATAGAAGCAAGCATGTTATAGGTATGGTGATAAAAAGTAGCAATTCTATAGTAGAACTCAGCGTGTTCAATTTCATCTGGTATGTCTACTAATATCTTTTCTGCCAGTTTATAATGTTCCTCTGCCTCAGTAAAATTTGATATAAAAGTGGAATGAATGGATTTAAAAAAGTGATAATAGAAGCGTAGAAAATGGTCTGTAGGCATATCATAGTCACTAATGGCATCAAAGCTATTTTGTTGAATACCAAGGCTATCTGTTAAGACATTATAACGGAATTCAAGTAGTGAATAATATAGTAACAAATTTTGATCTTGATGTTCTTGATTTGGCTCAGTACTTAATTTGCTGATTTTTTCATCAATTTTCTTTTTTAGATTAGTAGCTTTTATAACTTGTTGAGATAGCATAGATCGATACCAGTCGTTTAATAGAGAGGTTAACTGCTCATTTCCTTTTACTGAGACACTCATAATATACGCCCCCATCTTATAGAAATATCCTAATCCAATTTAATTGTAACTATCATAGCAAAATAGAAGAAAAAATAGTATGATTTTACAACTTTTTCAAGAAAATTCAGAAAATAATCAATTGTTGTCGAATGTACTTAGAATAAAACATCCAAAAATTATCAAAAAATGATATGAGTCTTTATACGTTCTATTAGGTGAACTAAGAAACTGTGATTGAAGATTTATGAAATTTCCTTTTCTTAAAACGGATCAATTACATATTACTTTTTAAATTGTTTATCAGATACTATAGTATGTATTACAAACAAATATATAAATCTTGTGTGTGTAAATAAGAAGAGAATAAAGAAAACAAAAAAAGAACTTGTAAGAATTCCTACAAGTCCTTATTTAGATAATGTAAAAAGGTGAAACAGAATACCTCATTATTTTTAATAGGGAAATTATCTTACTTATGGCTTGGTTTTATAGAAGATTTGTTCTTATTGTTGATTAAAGGGAAATTTAAGACTGGTAAGGGGAAAGTGCATAAAAGAGAAAGTCTCCTTTACTTATTCTGAAAAGATAATTCAAAAAGCTATTTGTGTATAGAATAAGCTATGCATAAATTCATCAACATTGGTGATAATAAATAAGAGAATCAATATATAAGCATAAACTTGTTAAAGCTCAGTGTAATTCTATAAATAGTAGATATAATTATCTGAAAAATAACATTATTTACTTTTCGAGTAGGGTAAGTAGAAAAAAATAGGAAGTTTTTCTTTGAAGAAAGCTCTTTTGACAGGAATAGATTTTTTCATAACTAGAACAAATAAATTAATAATCGCATATACTGTATTGTCGTTAAAGCAAGACATTATTTTCTCAGAACAAGGGAATCACTAGAAAAATACGTGATTCCTTTATTCTTCAATATAATATCAATAGTTGATTTGAAATAACCGAAGAAATAAAATCTTTGTTAATGGACAATCACATAATTTTAGGTATAGTAGGTTTATAATTTAGACTATAAAAATTAATGTGTCTTTTATTATTTAACCAAGAAGACTCACTCCATAAGGAACTCACAGCAAGTATGAGCATGTGGGAGTAGTTCAAAGCATGCAATATTGTTTGATTTGGCTAATACATAGATTTATCATCTCAGAACTGGTGTAAGAATTATAATGTTTATACCATTCTATTGTATTTTCTAAAGTCTGTTGTAGGGACCATTTTGGCTGCCAATTAAGATTGAATTTTGCTTTGCTAATGTCAAGATTCAGTAAATTTGCTTCATGGAAATTTATTGGACCTATATTTTCTGCTGTCCAATCCCCGCAGCCCCAAATATCTAGTAAACTGGTCACTAATTTTTCTACTGGAACAATATTGCTTAGGGATGGCCCGAAGTTCCATGCTCCTGAATAAAGGATACCATTATTTATAATTTTTTCTGTAAGGAGTAAATACCCGCTTAAGGGTTCTAGTACATGTTGCCAGGGTCTAATAGCAGTAGGGTTTCTAATAATAATGTTTTTGTTTGATTCTAATGCTCGTATACAATCAGGAATAATTCTATCTATTGACCAATCGCCACCACCAATTACATTACCAGCTCGAACGCTTGCAATTATTTTCTTGTGTTGAGAAAAGTTTTCTTCTGAAAAGTAAGAATTTCGATAGGAAGAAATTAAAAGTTCGCAGCATCCTTTACTTGAGCTATATATGTCATGGCCGCCCATAGGGTCAATTTCACGATAACCCCAAGGCCATTCTTTATTTTCATAGCACTTGTCACTTGTCACCATAATTCCTATTTTAGCTGATTCATGTAATCGAATTGCCTCTAGTACATTCATAGTTCCTACAACGTTTACCTCGTATGTTTCTCTAGGATATTCATATGAATACTTAACTAGAGGTTGGGCAGCTAAATGGAATACAATTTCAGGTTTATAATCTGTAAAAACCTTATTTAATTTATTAAAATCTCTAATGTCTCCACGAATATCAATTATATTATTTTGAAGGTTAGTAATGTTAAAGTTATCATTTTTATTTTTAGGATCTAATGAATATCCGATTACAGTAGCACCTAATTCATTCAACCATAGGGATAACCAAGAACCTTTAAAACCAGTATGTCCAGTAATTAAAATTGTTTTTCCGTAAAAAGCATTATTAAAGTTTTGGTTTAACAATTAGTCCACCTCCTTTAGTACCCTATTTTTAGGGGGTTAGGTATAAATGTTTATTATTTTTATACCAATTAACAGTTTTTATAATTCCTTCTTCAATATTAATTCTAGGTTCCCAGGAAAGAGAGTTTTTTATTTTTTGCACATCTGCTTCAGGAACCCATCTTTCATTTGTTCTAGAGGAAATTGCACCGTAATTTGGTCTGGAATTGGTTTTCAAATGTTTGAATAATAATTCTACATAATGTTTCAAGGGGTGAATAGTGCCGCTCCCAATATTAAAGATTTCATTTTGTACAGTAGTATTTTCTACTGCTAGGATACAGGCATCTATTACATTTTCTATATAACAATAATCTCTTAATTGATTACATAAAGTTAAATTTACATCTTTGTTTTGTAATACTCGCAAGATTATATAGCTAAAAATTTTATGCGGCTCTTCGCCTTCTCCGAATATGCCAAAAGGTCTTAATGTTATAAGATTAATATTGTTTTCGCTAGCAATTTGATGGGCGAGTATAGTAGCAGCAGCTTTGGTACTTCCATAGATATCCACAGGAGTTAGTAACATATTTTCATGAATAGGTTCCATCTTGTTACCGTATTCAGAACTACTCCCAAAATTGATTATTTTTTTACAATTCACCAATTTTGCTGCTTGAATAATGTTACAAGTCCCTATAACATTTGTTTCTATAGCATGGATGTAATCTGTATGGGCAGAATTTACACCATAGGCTGCCAGGTGAAAGATATAATCGGGATTAATTTTCTTTATTGCATCTTGTACTTGTTTTTTATCTCGTATATCTATTTCATAGGTTTCAATATATTTTAGAATATCCTTTAGTCTCCAAGAGTTTGATGGTGTTCTTATGAAAAGAACAATTTTTGCTTGTAAATTTAAAAGTCTTCGTGCCAAGTGAGAACCAATAAAACCGTATCCACCAGTAATAAGGAAAGTTTTATTTTTAAATGAAGCAATCATAGTGATAATCTATCCTTTATTAAGATGTATTTTTAGTTGCTGAAATAAATAGATTTATTTTTAAATAATGAAAGTATCAGTCTTAATTGTGATGAGGGGAGGGGTATTTAAAATAATTTTTTATTGTTGTTGTATCAATTTGGTCAGCAAATAAAGAGGAGGGAGATTTTTGAAAAGTATTATGAAGGGTATGACATGTCTTGTTCAATTGTTCAATATAAGGAATGTATATATAATCTAAAACTGCTGGAGGTAATTCTAAAGTTTCTTGTTTCCATAAATCGAACTCGTTTGGATTAATAATTTGCATACTTCCAAAATGAAAAGCTATTAATTCATCTTGATCAATAAAAACTTTATTATCTGTTTTGGATATAGAACTGCTATTTAAAATGACATTCCAAGGTGCTGCATCAATACCTTTATGAGTCATAATTTTTATATTAGAAAAGATGTTAGGAATGTGATTTAAATATTTTTGGTCACCCCATCTATTCATTTCAACATCATAATGATTATTACAATATTCTAGGCATTTATCTTTCCACCATGTTAAAATTTCTTTACTATTTTGATCGTTTTTGAAGCCTACTAAACCAGCTTGGTATATACCGTGTATGCTTTCAATTGCAGTAGAACTTCTTTGAGGGCAAAGGAATACAGAGTATTTCCACCACTCATCAAGAATGATATTAGGTGCTGTAAAGAAATACATATCAGCATCACAATATATAATGTGATCAACTTCCGGATAAAGACTAAGGACATGTAGACATAGGGGCGCTTTTAATGTCCAACAATATTCTTGTAAACTTCTATCATTTTTTATACTGAGGAGTTCATGATTTTCAATTTCTTTTACTGGAATTAGTATGGCGTGCTTTAATTTTAATTTCTCTAATATTTGATAAGTTAAATCATCCATACAACAGATCCATACAGTAAATTTAGCGTTGAAATTTTCTAAGGAATAATAAGAGGTCAATCCTTGAATTAATCGTTCTTTACTTATAATCATGGAAAAGTTCATAAAATGATTGGATTGATTCATTTTTCTTCTTAATTGTGAATCTTTATATAAAGTTTGAGCTTTATTTATATCTTTTTTACTTAAAAATTGTTTAGTATCTTTATTGAATTTATGCTTTAATTGCTTTAAAACAAATTGAATTCTCTCTAAATACGGAGTGTAAATATGGTTTAATATATTATTGGGTATTGAAATTTCTCCCAAAGACCAAAGATCAAAATCATTTTCAGTAAAGATAGTAATACATGCAAAATGGTAAACAACTAGTTTGTCGTTTTCAATAAATACATCGTTTTTAGTCTTGTCAATTTTATAATCATTATTATATATACAGTTCCAAGGCGCAGCATTTATACCTAAGTTATTTGAAATTTTTACTTTTGGAAAATATATAGGGATATAATCTAAATACTTTTGGTCTCCAAATTTCCCCTCCTCAGCCTCGGCACTGCACCAATCTATACATTTATTTTTCCACCATCTTACACTTTTTAGTCCATAGAGATCATTCTTAAATCCAATTAGACCGGCCTGATATTTTCCATACATCTTTTCTACCCAATCACGATCTCTTTGGGGGGTTAGGAAAATAGAATGGTCACCCCATTCCTCAAAAATAATATTAGGGTCAGAGAAAAAGCATAAATCACCATCACAATATAGAATAGATGGTAAATCATAATTGACCAATAAATATTCTATCAAGACAGATTTTAAAGTCCAACAATATTCATTTACTTTTCTTTTTCTCTTAATTGCTTTTAGTTCACGATCTTCTAATTCTTCAACTTGTAAAAGGTTTACATTAATTAAACTCATTTCTTTTAATAGTGAATATGCAAAAGGATCTATACAACAAATCCACAATGTGAATTTTTCTGAGTACTGCATTAGTGATTGCTGTAAAGCAATAATTTTCAAGACATACTCACTACCTACAATGACGCAGAAATGATTATTTAGATCATGTTGTTGATTATAGAATTGGGGATGTCTTTTTTGAGTATTTTTTTTGGAGAGATTTGAAGCTTTAATTCCTGTTGAAAGTGGGTTAACTATTTTCTCATTAGAGGGGATATACAATCGAGGTAAACTTATTTTTTTATCATTAGAGTTCAATGCTTATTCAGTCCTCTCCACTAAAATTTATTTGGATTCCAACTTTCATTTACAGTTTTTAAATCTTTAGGTGTATCGACACTAGCCCAAAAGTCATTGTGTTCATAGACTGCGAGCTCATTGTCTTTTATTAAATTTCGAAGAGGATCTTCTTCTAGAACACAATCATCATTATTACTTAAATAATCGAATATTTCTTTGTTAAATACAAAAAACCCGCCATTAATTACTTCATCAAGTAATGGTTTTTCTTTAAAATCAATAGCAATTCCATCTTCGACCTCCAATAGGCCGTATTGACTATTTTTTTTAATTCCAGTTAATGTAGCAATTTTTCCTTTTTCTTTATGGAATGCTATTAGTTGATCAATATCTATATTAGCTAATCCGTCACCATAAGTTAATAAAAAGGTTTCACCCTGTACAAAGGATTCAAGTTTTTTTAGTCTTGCCCCGGTCATTGTATCAATTCCTGTATCTATAAAATGTATATTCCAATTTTCTAATTCCTGAAGTAGCGTATATTGACTGGTTTTAAAATTCAAACTAAAGTCATTCTCTTTCCAGCTAAAGTCCATAAAATATTCTTTAATTTTCTCACCTTTATATCCTAAGGGCAAAATGAAATCAGAATGTCCATATTTTCTATACCAATTCATTATATGCAAGAGGAGAGGCTTTCCTTGAACTCGAACTAATGGTTTGGGAATGTCCTCTAAAATTCCTTGCATCCGAAGCCCTTTTCCGCCACACAAAATTATGACTTTCATAGATTTATTTCCTTCCTCTCTATATATTTTACTAATTTAAACTATGTAGTTTGTTTGATAAATGTATACACGGTTGTACCATAATGACAATCAACTAAAAAATATATGTTAGATTTATAATTCAAATGCTGATTAAACGTGAAGAATACGCACTGTAGTTTATTCTCAATCTTATGTAAATTAGGTTATTTTAAAATCAATGCTTTATTTTATTTAATACTAATGAAAGAAATTGCTTGTTTATAAGATAAAAGAAGGGGAGGGGAAACAAGGGAATTGAAGAAGCTTATAATGAAAAATCTAAGAAGGAAATTAACTATTTAAAGGAAAAGTGAACAAATATTAAATTGTAGATTTTACAAATTTAAAAAAGAGCACCGTATAAAGGTGCTCTAGTGATGGAATCAATTTTGTAAAGAACCATTTATTCAATAAAGTGTAAATGTCAAGATGATCATGTACATTTTCACTTGTTTAAGTATGTACAAATTTAATCATTTTCTTTACTAAAATGATCTTTAATTCGATATGATTGTCCTACAATGCTAACAACGGTAGCGTGATGTAATACACGATCTAGTATGGCATTAGCTATTTTAGGGTCCTGAAAGATTTCATCCCATGATTTGAAATTTACATTCGTAGTTAAAATCGTACTACGTTTTTCATAACGCATATCAATGAGTTGGAAAAATAATTTTGCATCCTCCGGATCAATTGGTAAATACCCAATTTCATCGATGATA
>NZ_QJTG01000027.1:0-50771 GCF_003217275.1 Bacillus sp. 196mf | reverse complement strand
ATGGGCTATAGCCAAGCGGTAAGGCAACGGACTTTGACTCCGTCATGCGCTGGTTCGAATCCAGCTAGCCCAGCCATTTACGAGCCATTAGCTCAGTTGGTAGAGCATCTGACTTTTAATCAGAGGGTCGAAGGTTCGAATCCTTCATGGCTCACCATTTTCGCGGAAGTAGTTCAGTGGTAGAATACAACCTTGCCAAGGTTGGGGTCGCGGGTTCGAATCCCGTCTTCCGCTTTATTACTAAGGGGCCTTAGCTCAGCTGGGAGAGCGCCTGCCTTGCACGCAGGAGGTCAGCGGTTCGATCCCGCTAGGCTCCATCTAAATAGAAAAAGCTTACATCATATGATGTAAGCTTTTTTGTGTTTAAAAAGACAACTTTTATATTTATCGTTTAAAATGAAGAAAACGTAAAAATAAGGGATGGGGGATAATTGTGAAAGTTGTTATTGCATCTGATTCATATAAAGAAAGCCTAAAAGCTATAGAAGTATGTGAAGCTATTGAAAGAGGTTTTAGAGCAATTTTTCCTAATGCAAAGTATGTGAAAATACCAATTGGAGATGGAGGAGAAGGGACGGTTGAATCGCTTGTTGATGCTACAGGGGGGAGAATTATATCAATTAGTGTGACAGGACCGCTTAGAGAAAGTGTGCAAGCTTTTTATGGCGTGTCTAAAGATAAAAAGACAGCGTTTATTGAAATGGCAGCAGCATCAGGATTACAGCACGTTCCAGTTGAAAAGCGAAACCCACTTATTACAACGACAAAAGGAACAGGAGAACTTATATTACATGCGCTAAATCAAGGGGCGGAGTACATAATTTTAGGACTTGGAGGAAGTGCTACAAATGATGGTGGGGCAGGCATGTTAGCAGCTTTAGGAGTAAGATTTATAAATGATAAGGGTGAAGTAATAGATCCATCTGGAGGTACGTTACATTCGATTGTTGCTATTGATTTTTCACAAATGGACCCACGCTTAAAGGGGGTAAAGATAGAAGCGGCATGTGATGTGGATAATCCATTAGTCGGAATGCAGGGAGCATCTTTCGTATTTGGGAGACAAAAGGGTGCGAATATAGAGATGATGAAAGAGCTAGATGAGAATTTAAAACATTATGCGAATATCCTTAAAAGATATGTATCTTCTGATGTATCTGAAATACCTGGTGCAGGGGCAGCAGGAGGAATGGGGGCGGCTGTTATTTCAGTGCTAAAGGGAGACTTGCGAAGGGGCATTGAAATTGTATTGGATTATACAAATTTCGATAAACATATAGAAGATGCAGATCTCATTATAACTGGTGAAGGTAGAATAGATGAACAAACTGCATATGGGAAGGCTCCTGTTGGTGTTGCGGGGCGTGCGAAACGTTTTTCTGTGCCTGTAATTGCCATTGGAGGGTCTGTATCATCTGATTATTCAGCCGTGTACGAGAAAGGAATAGAGGCGGTATTTAGTATTACAACGAGACCGATGACACTAGAAGAAGCATATAGAGTAGCAGAAGAAAATATTGAAATGACAACGAAGAATATTGCAACAGTATGGAAAATAGCGTCAGAAAAACACTTCTAAATGTAGGGGTGTTTTTTTATTATTATTTAATAATAGTGATTGTGATTGTTTCATTAAGTTAACTTTATACATAGAATAGTCTTGAAATTTGATTTTGAACGTGAATATAAGTGAATAATTTGTATATCCATACAGAAAAATGTCGAGTTGAGTCAGACTATATAAAAGATTTAAAATATTTAGTGAAGGCACAGAAGGGGGATACTATCTATGAAAAAAGAAATCTCAGTTATTGGAGTTCCAATGGATTTAGGGCAGATGCGTCGTGGCGTTGATATGGGACCGAGCGCAATCCGTTATGCAGGGGTAATTGAAAGAATTGAAGAAATTGGATATGACGTTAAAGATATGGGAGATATACGTATAGAGAGAGAAAAAGAGATAGATGAAAATACAAAATTAAGAAACCTTACACAAGTTGCAACTGTATGTAATGAATTAGCAAGTAAGGTGGATCATATTATAGAAGAAGGTCGTTTTCCACTTGTATTAGGTGGTGACCATAGTATTGCTATCGGTACATTAGCTGGTGTAGCAAAACATTATAAAAACTTAGGTGTTATTTGGTATGATGCACACGGTGATTTAAATACAGAGGAAACTTCACCATCTGGAAATATTCACGGTATGTCACTTGCAGCAAGTTTAGGTTATGGACATTCTTCACTTGTAGATTTATATGGAGCATATCCAAAGGTGAAAAAAGAGAATGTCGTAATTATCGGTGCGCGTGCATTGGATGAAGGAGAAAAAGATTTCATTCGCAATGAAGGTATTAAAGTGTTCTCAATGCATGAAATTGATCGTATGGGGATGACGGCTGTTATGGAAGAAACAATCGCATATTTATCTCATACTGATGGTGTACACTTATCATTAGATTTAGATGGTCTTGATCCTCATGATGCACCAGGTGTTGGGACGCCTGTAATTGGTGGTCTATCTTATCGTGAAAGTCACTTGGCGATGGAAATGTTAGCAGAAGCGGATATTATCACATCTGCTGAATTTGTTGAGGTAAATACGATTTTAGATGAGAGAAATAGAACGGCAACAACAGCAGTTGCTTTAATGGGTTCTTTATTCGGTGAAAAACTAAAATAAATGTAAGAAAAGCAACTGAGAAGTTGCTTTTTTTATTTGAAAATAGGCGTATAATAATGATTTATATTATACTGTAAGATAAAAATGTTTGACATCTTACCAATTTGAGCTAAAGGGGGTTGTTTGTAATTGTCGTTTGTTTCATGTATGGTATAATTAACTAGTTGTTGGAAATACATACAGATAGAGCATAAAACAATATTTCAATATATGGATAGAATTGCTCGTAAGTAGGAGGAAGGGATAGCATGCCTTTTGAAGATACGACCATTTTGAAATATCTTAGTACGGCATTAGATATTGCCATTGTATGGTTTATTATATATAAGCTGATTCTCATAATCCGAGGGACGAAAGCTGTTCAACTTTTAAAAGGGATTACAGTTATCATTGTCGTTAAGATGATTAGTATTTTCCTTGAATTGCATACGTTATCTTGGCTAACTGAACAAGTATTAACATGGGGATTTTTAGCCGTTATTATTATTTTTCAGCCAGAATTGCGAAGAGCACTTGAGCAGCTAGGGCGCGGGAGTTTATTTTCGCGTGTTGGACCGCATGAGGATGATGAACCTGAAATGGTTGCAACAGCGATAGCAAAAGCAACCGAATATATGGGGAAACGTAGAATAGGTGCATTAATTACTTTGTCAAAAGAGACCGGTATGGGTGATTATGTGGAAACGGGTATTCCGCTGAATGCAAACGTATCATCGGAATTACTTATTAATATTTTTATTCCAAATACACCTCTTCATGACGGAGCGGTAATTATGCAAGGAAGTACAATTAAAGCAGCAGCATGCTATCTTCCATTATCAGAAAGTCCGTTTATTTCTAAAGAATTAGGAACTAGGCATCGTGCTGCAATGGGAGTTAGTGAAGTTACTGATAGTATTACAGTAGTTGTGTCTGAAGAAACTGGTCAAATTTCTTTAACGAAAAATGGTAAGTTGCATCGTGATTTGAAGACAGAACAGCTGAAGGATATGTTATTAGCTGAATTTAGTGGGAACGAAAAAACGACTTCTTCGTCTTTATGGAATTGGAGGAGAAAGCGTCATGGATAAGTTAATGGAGAATCATTGGTTTTTAAAAGGGATCTCATTACTATTGGCGTGTATGCTTTTTATGTCAGCGACGTTAACTGAGAAAAATACGACATCAGGTATATTACCTTTTGCAAATGATACGAAAGAAACATTAACTAATTATGAGATTAATCTTAAGTATGATGAGGAGAAATATATTGTAAGTGGTATTCCAGCAGAGGGCGTTAAGGTGAAGTTAGAAGGCCCAAAAGCATCAGTTGCTACAGCAAAAGCAAAAAAACAATTTGACATACCAATTGATTTGCGAGATAGTCCAAAAGGAACTTATGAGATTTCTTTAAAAACGAACGGGCTTCCAGACGATGTGAAAGGAACAGTTCAGCCATCAACAATTAAAGTTACTCTTCATGAAAAGGCGAGAAAATATGTTCATGTAGATTTGAAATTATCAAATGAGGATCAAATGCCAGCGGGGGCTACTCTCGAAAAATCAAGCATTAAACCGGATACTGTTGAGGTAGTTGGGACGAAAGAAGAAATTGAAAGCATTTCATCTGCCAAAGCGTATGTTGATTTAAAAGGTGTTAATAAAACTGTTACAAAAACGCCCGAAGTTACATTATACAATAAAGAAGGAAAACGTTTAAATGTAAGAACAAGTCCATCTAAAATTAGTGTAACGTTGAATGTGGCAACGCAAACTACAGCCAATAATACTGAAAAAACTGTTCCTGTAACGTATACGAAGAAGGGGAGTTTAGCAGAAGGATTGGCAGTTACAAATATCAGTGTCGAGCCGAGAGAGGTAACGATAGCTGGTCCAAAAGATATTTTGGATAATATACAATCGCTAGAGGGGGTCGAAGTAGATCTTAGTCAATTGACAGAGTCTACAACATTCGATGCCTCTGTTTTATTACCCAAGGGTGTAACCAGTGCAAAACCGAATCAAGTGAAGGTTTCAGTGGGAGTGCAAAAAACAAAACAAACGAAAACAAAAACGATTGATGGCATCCCAATCCAAAAAAATGGACTTTCTAAAGATGTTACGGCTCAGCTAATTTCGCCGCAAGATGGAAATATAAGTGTTGATATTTCAGGAGAAGCAAGTATAGTAGATAAAATAACAGCTGCCCAAATCACAGCGGTAATTAATTTGCAAAATGTATCTTCAGGGACGAAAGATATTTCTATTCAAGTGAGTGGTCCTGGTAATATTTCAATAGAGCCAAAACAAAAAAGTGCTAAAGTTACTATTGTAAAGAAAGAAAAACCAGATAAAGAAGTACAGGGTAACGGTCAACAACCGGATTCAAACACCAATCAAGAAAATCAAAATGAGAAGCCAAAAAATCCTGAATCCAATCAAGAAAAAGAAACGGAACAGGAAAATAATCAAAATCAAGATAAAGATAAAGAAAATAGTCAAGAACCAACGGTAGATAACCATAATCAAAAAGAGCAAGAAAAAGGAGCGAATCATAATGGGTAAATATTTTGGTACAGATGGAGTACGTGGAGTTGCAAATAAGGAGTTAACACCTGAATTAGCTTTCAAAATTGGGCGTTTTGGTGGTTATGTATTAACAAAAGATACAGATCGTCCAAAAGTAATTATCGGTCGTGATACACGTGTATCTGGCCATATGTTAGAAGGAGCTTTAGTAGCAGGTCTATTATCAACTGGAGCAGAAGTAATGCGCCTTGGCGTTATTTCTACACCGGGCGTTGCTTATTTAACAAAAGCACTAGATGCACAAGCAGGTGTTATGATTTCTGCATCTCATAATCCAGTACAAGATAATGGTATTAAATTCTTTGGTTCAGACGGCTTTAAATTAACAGATGAGCAAGAAGCTGAGATTGAAGCTTTATTAGACAAAGAAGTTGATGAACTACCACGTCCGACAGGTACTAATCTTGGACAAGTGAGCGATTACTTTGAAGGTGGACAAAAATATTTACAGTACATTAAACAAACTGTTGAAGAAGATTTCTCTGGCCTACATATCGCTTTAGATTGTGCACATGGTGCAACTTCTTCTCTAGCTCCATACTTATTTGCAGACCTAGAAGCTGATATTTCAACAATGGGAACTTCTCCAAACGGTATGAATATTAACGAGGGTGTAGGATCTACACATCCAGAAGGCTTAGCTGAATTGGTAAAAGAAAAAGGTGCGGATATTGGACTTGCTTTTGATGGCGATGGCGACCGTTTAATTGCTGTAGACGAAAAAGGAAACATCGTTGACGGTGATCAAATTATGTTTATTTGTGCGAAGTACATGAAAGAAACTGGTCAATTAAAACATAATACAGTTGTTTCAACTGTTATGAGTAACTTAGGTTTCTACAAAGCACTTGAAGCAAACAATATTACAAGTGATAAAACAGCAGTTGGTGACCGCTATGTAATGGAAGAGATGAAACGCGGTGGTTACAACTTAGGTGGAGAACAATCAGGCCATATTATCTTACTTGATTACATTACAACTGGTGACGGAATGTTAAGTGCACTTCAACTTGTAAACATCATGAAAATGACGAAAAAACCATTATCTGAGCTTGCAGGAGAAATGACGAAATTCCCACAATTACTAGTAAACGTTCGTGTAACAGATAAAAAATTAGCATTAGAAAATGAAAAAATTAAAGAAATTATTCGTGTTGTAGAGGAAGAAATGAACGGTGATGGCCGTATTCTTGTTCGTCCATCTGGAACAGAGCCACTTATTCGTGTAATGGCAGAAGCACCAACACAAGAAGTTTGTGATGCATATGTACATCGCATTGTAGAAGTTGTGAAAGCCGAAGTTGGCGCTGAGTAATTAGCTGAATTTATATGAAAAAGGAGCACAAAAAGTGCTCCTTTTTCATATGTTTTATAGACGATGAAAAAAATTTCATTGACGGTTTATCCATGTTTGTTATAAGATGGTCTTGTTCTTTTTCTCAAAGGAAATATTGTAAATTATAAAAGCGCCAGAACTACAAATAGTGTAGTTGACGAGGTGGGGTTTATCGAGATTTCGGCGGATGACTCCCGGTTGTTCATCACAACCGCAAACTTTTACTTAAATCATTAAGGTGACTTAGTGGACAAAGGTGAAAGTGTGATGAGAGAAGAGGAACGGATGAAAACTAGCTGTATAAGTATATACGGACTTAAACCCAATCGAGAGGAAGGTGAAAGCCGTTACAAGCTTACAGGGCTAGCAATATGTAATCCGTTTTTTTAGTATAAATAAAAATGGTATCGGACTATGTCGTTACATGTTCGCAGAGCAGTGTAAGCATTTGTAACGGCGACTAAACATGTGTGGAATCGTAGGATTTATTGGAGAGCAAGATGCAAAGGAAATTTTATTAAAAGGTTTAGAAAAGCTAGAATATCGTGGATATGATTCAGCAGGTATTGCAGTACAAGCAGAGAACGGTGTTGTTGTATACAAAGAAAAAGGCCGTATCGCAAAACTTCGTGAAATCGTAGATGAGAATGTAGCAGCAAGCGTAGGTATCGGACACACACGCTGGGCTACACACGGTGTTCCAAGTAAAGTAAACGCGCATCCGCATCAAAGTACATCAAAACGCTTTACACTAGTTCATAACGGTGTAATTGAAAACTATGAATTAGTGAAAAAGGAATATTTACAAGATGTAACGTTCGTAAGTGAAACAGATACAGAGATTATCGTACAGCTTATGGAACAACAAGTGAGCACAGGATTAAGTGTAGAAGAAGCGTTCCGTAATACGCTATCTCTTTTACATGGCTCTTATGCAATCGGATTACTTGATGCTGAAAATCCAAACATGATTTATGTTGCTAAAAACAAAAGCCCGCTATTAGTAGGTGTTGGTGACAACTTTAATGTTGTGGCGAGCGACGCTATGGCGATGTTACAAGTTACAGATCAATTTATTGAGTTAATGGATAAAGAAATCGTAATCGTAACGAAAGAAAGTATTACAATTAAAAACTTACAAGGTGAAACGATTGAACGTGCACCGTTTACAGCGGAATTAGATGCAAGTGATATTGAAAAAGGAACATACCCTCATTTCATGCTTAAAGAAATCGATGAGCAACCACTTGTAATCCGTAATATAATTCAAAAGTATCAAGATGAAAATGGCGAGATTGAATTAAATCAAGACATTCGCAATGCGATTTTAGATAGCGATCGTATTTACATCATTGCATGTGGAACGAGCTATCATGCAGGTCTTGTTGGAAAACAATTTATCGAGAAGTTTGCAAAAATGCCAGTTGAAGTGCATGTAGCAAGTGAATTCTCTTACAACATGCCATTATTAACAGAAAGACCATTCTTCATTTACATTTCACAAAGTGGTGAAACTGCTGATAGTCGTGCAGTACTTGTACAAACAAATGAAATGGGTCATAAAGCATTAACAATTACAAACGTGCCTGGTTCTACTCTTTCTCGTGAAGCTGATTATACACTTCCGTTATATGCTGGACCAGAAATTGCAGTTGCATCAACGAAAGCTTACACAGCACAGCTTGCAGTACTTTCAATTTTAGCAGCTGATATTGCTAAAGCAAAAGGTGAAGTTCTTGATTTCGATTTAACACACGAACTAGGACTTGTAGCAAATGCAATGATAGAACTTTGTGATCAAAAAGAAGAAATGGACGCATTAGCAAAACAATTTTTAGCGACAACGCGTAACTGTTTCTTCATCGGACGTAGCGTAGACTTCTACGTAGGATTAGAAGGTGCGTTAAAACTAAAAGAAATCTCTTACATCCAAGCAGAAGGATTCGCTGGAGGAGAGTTAAAACACGGTACAATCGCTTTAATCGAAAATGGTACACCAGTTATCGCACTTGCTACACAAGAGCACGTAAACCTTGGAATTCGCGGCAACGTGAAAGAGGTAGTAGCACGCGGAGCTAACCCATGTATCATCTCAATGAAAGGCTTAGAAATGGAAGGAGACAGCTTCGTATTACCAGCTGTACACGAAGCACTAGCACCGCTAGTAGCAGTTATTCCATTACAACTTATTTCATACTACGCAGCACTTCACCGCGAGTGTGACGTTGATAAGCCACGTAACTTAGCTAAGTCTGTTACTGTTGAGTAGGAGATTGGTAGGTTAATAAATATAGTTGTAGCTTTAAAATAAATTTACAAATTTGCACCCCTTTAGATATTTTATCTAAAGGGGTGTTTTTGTGTCGAAAAATAACATCTAGAATTGGTAAGTGGATAGAACCCTATAGATTAAAGTTTTACTTTATCGAATTCACTTTTATTTATCTGAATTTTCCATTATTATTTTAAGTATTCATGAACAATTTCTTTGATTACGACAAAAAGAGACGAGAGATTTATGGACATTTCAGGGGGGATATTGATGAAAACGATTAAAAAAACATATCTAAGTATAGAAGAGGTTATTTCATTACCAACCTTATCAAGTACAAACATAAGTGATGATGGTAAAAACGTAGCATTTGTAAAGAAGACGGCTGATTGGAAAGACAATACATATAGGAATCATGTATGGATATATGAAAAAGATAAGAAGCAGAGTTACCCATTATCAAATGGGGATATAGATAGTACACACCCATTATGGTCTCCGGATGCTAAGTGTATCGCATATCTTAGTCCAGTTGGTGATGGGAAAAATCAGATATTTGTTAAGTCGCTAGATGGTTATAGCGAGGTTCAAATTACTGATGAGAAGGAAGGAATTAGTACATTCAAATGGGATCCTGCTGGTAAAGGTTTTTATTATGTTGCACAGTCAAAAGAATGTGAGGAAATAAAGAAACGTAAGGAATTATATGGAGATTTCCATCATGTAAGTAAAGAACACCAGAATAATTGTTTATATTACATTGAAATAGAAAAGGTGATACAAAGTGATACAGATGAACACGAGAACAGAGTTGTTTATCGATTAACTGATGGTAAGGATTTTCATATCCATGAATTTGATATTTCAAATGATGGTAAAAAGGTTGTATTTATGGCGACACCAAGCTCAAATATGGCAGATTATATAAATGGAGATCTATACATACTCCATATTAAAGCTGAATGTGGATAAATTGTTGGGAGGGAGTGTTTGCTTTTCTCCAGAGGGCAGCAAAATTTGTTACTCAGCAAGCATAAGAGAGAGGGATTACTATAGAAACTATATACAAGATAGTACGTTAGAGATATATGATATTCATAATGGAGAGCTAATTCAACCTTTAACAGATTTTGATAGTACGGTTATGCCATTACAGTGGACAGCTAAAGGGATTTTAATTAGATGGCAGAATAAAACGAATTATCTTATTGGGTTGCTAGCTGAAGATGGAACTGTGGAAATACTAAGCGAAAAAGTAGATGGCTTTATAATGGATGCTTCTATAACAAAGGATGGCAAATATATATCCTACAATAAGGCAATAACAAATGAAACCTTTGAAATCTATTTAGACGATGAAAAAATAACGGATGAAAATAGCTTTTTCAAAGGGAAACTTAAAAGTAACAGGGAAATCATCTCATGGAAAAGTAGTGATGGTCTTGAAATAGAAGGGGTTATATCCACCCCAGTAGAGTTTGATATAAATAAAAAATATCCTTTATTAGTAGTAATTCACGGCGGTCCGGCTTGGGCATCTTTTCCGATATTTTCAGACTGCTTCAATGAGAAATATCCGATTGAACAGTTTGTTGAAAAAGGCTTTATCGTTTTAGAACCAAATTACAGAGGAAGTTCAGGTTATGGTAATGAATTTTTAAAAGCTAACTATAGAAAACAGGGGATTGCTGACTACGATGATGTTATATCTGGAGTGGATGAACTAGTAGAAAAAGGGATGGTAGACAAGGATAGAGTAGGAGTTATGGGATGGAGCAACGGTGGATATGTATCAGCTTTCTGTTCTACATTTAGTAGTCGATTTAAAGCTATTTCAGTTGGCGGTGGAATCACTAACTGGAGTACCCATTATGTAAATACAGATATACCTTACTTTATTAGAATGTATTTAGGAAATACTCCATGGGATGATCCAGAGATATATACGAAGACATCACCTATGACGTATATTGAATCAGCTTGTACGCCTACCTTAATTCAGCATGGAGAAAAGGATGCAAGAATTCCAATTACAAATGCATATGATCTATATCAAGGATTAATGGATATGGAAGTGGATACAGAATTAATTATATTTAAAGGAATGGCATATAGTCCTAATCAGCCGGGAATGAATGTAGCTATTATGAAGCAGAATTTGATGTGGTTTTCACACTATATTCTTAGAGAAAGTATGGAGGGTTTTAGAACTTTATAATGGATGTTTGTACAACACATAAGGCTGAAACGGTCTTCATCTTGAGATGATTTATTATAAAATATATACTTAAACTAATATCTGTACACACATCAGGGAGGACTAATATGACAGGAAATAAAAATGACTTACTAGTAGAAAAACGTCAAGAGTTATTGAAAGTATTGCAAGCTCGTTTTGAGAAAAATATGAACCGCCATGAAGGTCTTGAATGGGCTAAGGTTGAAGCTAAGATAGAAGCTAATGCTGAAAAATTATGGTCACTTAACGAAATGGAAGTAACTGGCGGTGAGCCGGATGTTGTCGGTTATGATGAAGAAAAGGACGAATATACTTTCTATGATTGTTCAAAGGAGAGTCCTAAAGGCCGCAGAAGTCTTTGTTATGATCTTGAAGCGTTAGAATCAAGAAAAAAACATAAACCAGAAAATAATGTTATTGATGTTGCAAATGCTATGGGCATTGAACTATTAACGGAAGAACAATATCGGGAATTGCAACAACTTGGGGATTTTGACATGAAATCATCAAGTTGGGTACAAACACCTTCAGATATTCGAGAACTCGGTGGTGCTCTATTTTGCGATTATCGCTTCGGACATGTTTTCGTGTACCACAATGGAGCAGACTCTTACTATGCTGCCAGAGGTTTTCGTGGCTCGTTAAAAGTTTAAATTAGGATAAATAAGAAAAAGAGCCTATACTCAGGCTCTTTTTCTTATTTATATTTTAAAAGTAAACTGTTACTACGCAGTTTTACTTAATTTATATGTTCCGTGGTTATTTTTACGGAAAAGTTTAGGGAAAACATAGTCATCTAATCCAATACGTCCAGCGTTTTGCCCTGCAACTAAAATGAACATAGTTAAAATAAGCAGATTTGGGTTTACACTAACAGTTCCGCTTAATAAAAATGAAAGATTCATTATGATTCCGAAAAATGCAGCTGTTTTTGTTAATCCGCCTAAAATTAAACCTAGACCTACTAAAATTTCTCCCCATTGAACTAAAAAGCTAAATAGGTCTGCGTTTGGAAGAACAAAATTTTGAAGAAAATCTGCCCACCAACTTTGTACTGCAGGATGGTCACCTGATGCTTGAGCGATAGCGCCCTTTAGAAAACCACTTGCATCAAAAGATTGTCCGAAAACTTTACCTATCCCAGCAGCGAGCCATGCATATCCTATGTAAAATCGTAAAAATAATAATATGAAAGCAGCACGTTTATCAGTTCTTAAAAAATTGATAACCATTGAAATCCCTCCAATATTCTATTTACATGTTTATTATATATCCATTGTGAAAAAATTCACAATGGATAAAGTGTGAACAAAAATGGTGTTTTTATAAAATGAAAAAGGCATATAACAATCATATGTTATATGC
This sequence comes from Bacillus sp. 196mf, assembly GCF_003217275.1. NCBI lineage: Bacteria > Bacillati > Bacillota > Bacilli > Caryophanales > Bacillaceae > Bacillus > Bacillus sp. 196mf. Next base: position 38,308 of record NZ_QJTG01000027.1, on the reverse strand, counting down.
CTTTTCTATTATATATTTATTAATTTATTTAGGTAATGTAAATTTAGCTTTTTTACCTTGTGAAATATCTTTAGCTTCTTTATTTCTCATAGGTCCTAACTCAATCTCAAAGCTTTTGTCTTTCCAAATCTTTTCATACTGCTCTTGATCTAAAATATATACTTGTAGTAACTCTCCAGATGTTCCTGTTTTGACTGAAGCATTATAGTCATAATTTAATAGCATACCTTCATTAATCGTATATTGTGTACCATCATTCACTCTCAATGTAGAGCTTATAGGAGACAGTGAAACGTCTTGAGCATCTTTGTTATCAAGCTTGAATTTTACTGTTAACAGAACAAGACCGTTTTTAAAATTTGCAAAGCGTGGAGCTTCGACGGAATTTGGTGTGAATTGAGTGAATTGGTATCCGTCTAATGTAACATTAACAGCGCCTAATTCTTGATTGTTATTAATACTTGATTTCTCTTTTAACATTTTTTTATCGCCCATGTTATTAGCTGTAGCTTTATCTTGGTAGAAAGTATTATCTGTTGCAACTTTTTCAGCACCCTGTTTGTTTAAACTTAATGAAAAGCTTCCAGGATTTCCGATTGGAGCATCAAATTTTCCTTTATTAGCTTGTGCAGTTGGGACTGTGACTGAGACTGTTGAGAGACTTGAAATTTTCGCTAGATCATCTTTTCCGAATGGATAAGCGATATAACCAGAAATAGTTTCTCCTGCTTTTACTAAGTAATCATTCGTTGGAGCAAGTTTAGTTGGGAGCTGATCTTCTTTTGGAATTAAATCTTTATAGTTACTATATGCTTTCTGCGCGCCAGTAAATGACATGTCCAATGCTGGCATATAATAAATATCTTTAGCTGAACTATTTTTTACGCTGTAGTTCACAAGAATAACTCCGCCTTCTGTTTGACGATTAAACGGAATATCGAAGTTTGTATGGAATCCATTTAATTCAACTAATGTGTAACTATTCATTGATACTGAAACATCTTCAGCTTTATAGACTTGTGGTTCTTTATTTTCAAAAAGAACTTTTGTTTTACCACCTGTTTCTTTTTCCATATAGGAAATCAGCTTAGAGTAGTCGCTTGATCCAGTAGCTGTATTTTCAGGCTTTTTATCTTCAGTTTTTTTATCTTCGGATTTTTTTTCAGTAGGTTTACTTTCTTTCGTTGTATCTGTTTTTTCCGTTTTGCTTTCTTTTGTTGCATTCTCTTTTTGTTCTTTATTTGTCGTATCGCTTTGACCACAGCCGGTTATTACAAAAGCTGCTACGATTACTGCAGAAAATAAAGAAAGTAATTTTTTTGACATATTTCTTCCCCCTATTTGTTTAAAACTAAATTCTCACATTAGCCCCACGTTTTATTATAAGAAGGTTAGTCAATATTTGCCAGTATTTTTCTGATTATTTTCATTATTTATTATATTATAATATAATAAATTCGATAGAAGTTTGGAATGGAATATTGGTTTTTATTTTTTTATCATTTGAAATAGTACATCATATTGGTATGATAGAAACAGAGATATATGGAAAGGAGACAAGGACTCGATATGTGGATGAACTTGTAATGATTAGAAATTGGATAGATGAATTTTTCTCTCATAAGTGAGGGTTTATTTAGCTATTTGTAAATCATGCAAGGACTGCATAGTTGGCTTGTACATCCCTTTTGTAAGGACAGAGGTCTAGGTGGGGAAATTTATATCTCTTATATAAAATATGCGTCCTTTAAACTTGGAGGAGTATATGATGAACCAATTAAAAAATAAAGTAGCAGTTGTTACAGGCGTAAGTCGTCTAGACGGTATAGGAGCAGCGATTTGTAAAGAATTAGCTGAGGCAGGATACGATATATTTTTTACGTATTGGACGGATTATGATAAAGAGATGCCTTGGGGCGTTGATAAAAATGAACAAATACAATTAAAAGAAGAGCTATTACAAAAAGGTGTTAGAGTATTGAGCATGGAGTTAGATTTAACTCGGAATGATGCACCGAAAGAGCTTTTAAATAAAGTTACTGAACAATTAGGGTACCCTCATATATTAATTAATAATGCAGCATATTCTACGAATAATGATTTCTCTACGTTGACTGCTGAAGAATTAGATAAGCATTATATGGTTAATATTCGTGCGACTACATTGCTCAGTAGTCAATTTGCCCGAGGATTTGATAAGAAATCTGGTGGTAGAATTGTTAATATGACTTCGGGGCAATTTCAAGGTCCTATGGCAGGAGAACTAGCTTATGCGACAACGAAGGGAGCTATTGATGCTCTTACTAGTACGTTGTCAGCAGAAGTAGCTCAATTAGGAATAACAGTGAATGCAATTAATCCAGGACCAACCGATACAGGATGGATGACTGAAGAGATAAAACAAGGGTTAAAGCCGATGTTTCCTTTTGGCAGAATTGGTGAGCCAAAGGATGCAGCTAGACTCATTAAATTTTTAGTAAGTGAAGAAGCTGAGTGGATTACGGGGCAAGTTATTCATTCAGAAGGCGGATTTAAAAGATAAAAAGAAGGTATCTCACCCTGGTGAGATACCTTCTTTTTTAATCTTTCTTCAGTCTTCGTGCAACCCCATTACCTAAAGACTGTAATCCTTGAACGAGGATAATTAGAATAAAGACGGTTGCATACATTACTTCAGGTTCATAGCGTAAATGTCCGAAGCGATATGCTAAGTCCCCTAGCCCGCCAGCACCTACAAGACCAGCCATTGCTGTTGCGCCGATTAAGCCAATCGTTGCAATTGTTAATCCAAGTACAAGGGAGGGACGAGCTTCTTTAACCATGACGTGCCAAATGATTTTTATAGTAGAGACTCCCATCGCTTGATAGGCCTCAATAACCCCTCGATCTACTTCTAGTAAGGCTGTCTCCATTAAACGTGCGATATAGGGAGCTGTGAAGACGACAAGTGGTACGATAACACCTTGCACGCCAATGGATGTTCCCATTAGAAACTTTGTAAAAGGTAAGATGAAGAATAATAGAATGATAAATGGAAGAGAGCGAATGATATTAATAACTGTATTAAGAATAGGATAGATGATTTTATTTTCACGCTGTCCACCAGGTCTCGTTAAAACAAGTGTGACGCCAAGTGGCAGTGCAATAAGGAGTGAGATGAGTAATGAAATAGATGTCATTTGAAAGGTTTGAATTGTGGCTTCCCATATGACTTTACCCCATTCATCCAAAAAGGACTTGTTTCCCATAATCTGTTCTACCTCCTTCTACGATGATTCCTTGCTCTTGTAAAAATGATAAAGCACGGTGGATTTCATTTTGTTCTCCTTGCATATGAACGACTAGTTTCCCATATGCTTCATGTTTTAACTGCGTAATATTACCGGATAAAATATTCGGATACACTTGGAAACGTTTTGTGGCAACAGCTAAGGCAGGTTCACCTGAAGTAGTGCCAATAAATGAAAGTGTTACAATTTCTCCAGTATTCTGTAGTTCTTTCTGTACCTCTTCTGGAATTTTAGCTGCAAAGGCGCTATTTACAAATTTCTTCGTTGTTACATGTTGTGGGTTTGTGAAAATATCTTTCACAGTCCCGCTTTCGACTACAGATCCATGTTCCATAACGGCAACGCGGTCGCATATACGTTGGATAACGTTCATTTCGTGTGTAATGAGTAAAATCGTAATTCCAATTTCTTCGTTAATCTTTAATAACAAATCAAGAATAGAATCAGTTGTTTCTGGATCTAAAGCGCTCGTTGCTTCATCACTTAATAACACTTCAGGCTCATGTGATAGTGCACGTGCAATTGCAACGCGCTGTTTTTGACCGCCAGAAAGTTCACTTGGATAAGCATCTTTTCGATTGAAAAGATCGACAATGCGTAAATGTTTTTCTACCCTTTTTTTAATTTCCGCTTTTGGAATGCCAGCAAGGCGTAAAGGCAATGCAATGTTTTCATAGATGGTAACAGTTTTAAGTAAATTGAATCCTTGAAAGATCATTCCGATTTTTTGTCTCGCTTTTGCTAGTTCTTTTGTCGATAACGTTGTTAAGTCTTGTTCGTTTACAATGATATTTCCTGTCGTTGGTTTTTCTAATAAATTTACACATCGAATCAATGTGCTTTTACCAGCGCCGCTATACCCAATGATTCCAAATACCTCGCCTTTTTCTACTTTAAGGGAAGTAGACTTAAGAGCCTCAACAGTCCCTTTTTTTGTTGAAAATACTTTGGATATGTTTTTTAATTCAATCATTATCGTCAGCTCCTACCAAGATGGTAAAACTGAACCATCAAATTTTTTCTCGATAAACTCTTTTACTTCTTTAGATTGATAAGCTTTCTTTAATTTATTTACAACGGCATCATCTTTATTTTCAGTACGAACAACGACCCAGTTCACATATGGTGAATCTTTTCCTTCGCGGAAAATAGAATCTTTCGCCGGACTTAATTTTGCACCTAATGCAAAGTTTGTGTTAATTGCAGCTGCTTTCACTTCACTTAGTTGCGTTGGTAATTGAGATGCCTCTAATTCGACAATCTTTAATTTTTTTGGATTTTCAATTACATCTTTTGCAGTCGCTTTTTCTGTAGCCTTTGGATCAACTTTTAAAACCCCTGCTTGTTCAAATAATTTTAAAGCTCGCAGTTCATTCGTTGGGTCATTTGGTACAGCAATTGCATCGCCCTCTTTTAAGTCTTTTACATCTTTTATATCTTTAGAATATACGCCCATAGGGAATGTTACTGTTGAAAATACTTCAGCTAATTTCATATTGCGTTCAGCTTTAAATACATCTAAATACGATTTTGTTTGGTAGCTATTTACATCAAGGCTTTTTTCATCTAAAGATACGTTTGGCGCTACATAATCATTAAATACTTTTATATCAATTTCGAGGCCATCTTTTGCGGCAACTTCTTTTACCTTTTCAAAAATTTGTTCATGCGGCCCACCTGTTACACCGACAGTAATCTTTTTCTCGTCTAATGCTTTTACCTCTTTATCTGAACTCACGCTACATGCGCCTAATAATAATACTGCTCCGCTTACAATGCTTAATAATACCTTTTTCATCTATAAATCCCCCTTCATATACGTTCCAAAATAAAAAGCACCTCCCAAAAATAAGAGAGGTGCCGAATAGACGAAATAGTTTCCTCTCTTATCTTCCAAAACGAAAACTCGTTTTGCAGGAATTAGCACCTTAGCTTATACGTCATAAGCTCGGTTGCCGGGCATCATCGGGCCAGTCCCTCCGCCACTCTTGATAAGAGTATGTGTATGTAGTTTTGAATATGGTACTAATAGTAAATCGTACAAAAAAAATTGTCAATGATATTTTCAGAATATATTTTATTTTAAGGTAATTGAAACGTTTCCTTTCTTATGGCCCATTTCTACATACGTATGGGCTTCTACAACTTCTTCTAATCGGTAAGTTCTATCAATAACAGGTTTTAGCTTTTCTGTTTCAGCTAGTTGTTTTAGTAGATTCATATCTTCTTTACTGACCTTTGCCATCATTCCGTTCACAGATACATATTTTCCATTAGGCATTAATGCATCTGTACAAAGAGACTTTTTATATTTTCCAACTGCGTCAAATATAATATCGTAGTGATCGCCCCGCTTAGTAAAATCTTCTTTCATATAATCAATTACGTTGTCTGCCCCTAAAGCTGTTACTAAATCGAAATTCGAACTACTACAAATGGCTGTGACAGTCGCCCCGAAGTATTTAGCAAGCTGTATGGCAGCTGTCCCTACTGACCCAGAGGCGCCGTATATAAGTACTTGTTGCCCTTTTTTTATCTGTCCTTTTCTAAGGAAGTGCAATGCTGAAGTTCCGCCAAAAGGAATAACGGCAGCTTCTTCATATGTCACATTGGTAGGTTTTAATGCTATTAATCCACTTTCATGCACGCATGTATATTCCGCATAACCACCAAGGTTTAGTTCTGTTAATGCAAAAACTGGATCTCCTTTTTTAAATTGTGTTACATCTGATCCAATGTCTTCGATTTCACCGGATAACTCTACGCCAAGTATAGGTTTTCTCGGTTTTCTGAAACCTAATATGATCCGCATAGGAATCCAAAATAAGAGGGGGCTATTAAAGCCACGTATTCTACAATCTCCAGTCGATACACTTGTTGCGTGAATTTTAACTAATACTTCATTTTTCTTAGGTTTAGGCTTTTCTATATTGTGAAGCTGGAGAACATTAGGTGGTCCATACTTTGTGCAAATAATAGCTTTCATAATGACCTCCTGAAATGAGTTGTTATTATTTACATCATATTTAAACTTTTTCTCAAACATGTTGCTATATAGGAAATAAATTTAAAGAAGAATATTACGAATTATATAGATTTCATAGGAAAAGAGATGATATTATTTTTGGGAAGGAGGGGACGTTATGAAAAAATTTATTTTAATTTCAAGTTTAGTACTTGCAGTCGGTCTAGGAGTAGGGTGTAGTAATGAGAAAACAAAAAAGACTGATGAGCCGAAAAAAGAAGCTGTGCAGAAAGAAAAGGAATTAACAGCGAAGGATGTTTTCAATAAAGCGAATGAAGCTTTTAAAAACGAAGAAAATGTAACGATGACATATGATGTGGGAATAAAGGCTGAAGGAACAGAGATGAATGTAATAAAGGCCAAAATGCAATTAGAGCCGAAGCAAAAAAATTCTCGTTCTGAAATGAATGTTTCTGGTACAGAGGTTGTTGTTTATGATGTGGGTGGCAAAATTGCTGGTCAGTTGAAAAATCCTAATACGGGTGAAGTGATGTCTGTACCAGAGGAACAATTAAATGCTAACGGAATGAATGCGACTCAAGGAATGGTAGATAATTTAGAGATTCCATCGGAAATTTTAAATAAAGTGAAGATGGAGAAAAGTGGAGATAATTATAAGCTGAAGTTTGCATTAAAAGGGCAAGAGACAGAGAGTATGTTAGCTAGTATGGATGAAAAGCAGAAACAAATGCTACAAGGCCAAAATGCAAAGATAGAAGAAATAGATGGGGAATATATTATTACAAAAGATTTTAAATATGAATCAGCAAAGATAGATATGGTTATGAGTAGCAATGGTGAGGATAAAGCGCACATTATTACGGATGCGAAGTTTACATCGTATGATAAATTTGATCCAATACAATTGCCAGCAGCAAAGTAATCACTGTCAAGAGAGGTACCTGAAAGAACGGGTATCTCTTTTTGTTGCTAATAAGGAGAGTGTCCTTTGAAAAAAAGAAAGATAGTAGTGGTCATTGTCGCATATACGGTTTTGCTTGCAACGTCTGTACATACGTATAAAAAACAAATTGATCATCCTATTATGAGTGATGTAGGTAAATTGCTTCCGACAAAAATAAAACGTGTTGAAAGTGCTACGGAAGAGCACTCGTTAATAAAATTAGTGCGAGATGCAAAAGTTTCAGGAGAGAAAATTTCCATTGCAGGCATGCAACATAGCCAAGGAGGACAGACATATTATCCGAATGGCACGATGCTCGATATGAAAGGATATAATAAAATATTAGAATTCGATCCAGAGAAGAAGCGTATTACAGTTCAAAGTGGTGTCACGTGGAATGATATTCAGAAGAAAATAAATCCATATGGCCTTGCGGTACAGGTCATGCAGTCTCAAAATATTTTTACTGTTGGTGGTTCATTAAGTGTAAATGTACATGGGCGTGATATTCGTCATGAGGCACTAATTGATACAGTAGATTCATTTAGATTGTTAATGGCAGATGGCACGGTACGTAATGTAAGTAGAGAAGAAAATGCAGAGTTATTTCCATATGTCATTGGGGGTTACGGTTTATTTGGAGTTATTTTAGATGTGACGCTGAAGTTAACAGATGATGAATTATATGAAATGCACACGAGAATGATAGATTATAAAGAATACGCATCTTATTTCAAAGAGAAAGTGAAAAGAGATGAGAATGTTCGTATGCACTTAGCGCGTATTTCTGTTGCTCCAAATTCATTTTTAAAAGAGATGTATGTGACGGATTATACTTTGGCACAAAATCAAAATATGAGAGAAGAGTACAGTGAATTAAAGGAAGAAAATATTATAGCTGCACCTAAATTTTTACTTGGGTTATCACGTTATAGTGATTGGGGAAAGAATACATTTTGGGATATACAAAGAGGTTATTTTGAACGTACAGATGGAAAGTATGAGACGCGTAATAATGTTATGAGATCAGATAGTGCTTTTATGGAATATGAAAATCCAAATAGGACCGAAGTGTTACAAGAATACTTTGTGCCTATAGATGCTTTCACGGAGTATATAGATGATTTACGTAACGCATTAAATGAAGAAGAGTTTAATTTACTCAACATTACGATTCGTTACGTGGAAAAGAATGAAAATGCAGTTTTGTCCTATGCGAAAGATGATATGTTTGCGCTGGTTCTTTTGATTAACCAGGGACGCTCAGAGAGTGAGATAAAGAAAACAGAGGATGTCATTCGGAAGATGATTGATGTTACTTTAAAGCATAACGGTAGTTACTATTTGCCGTACTATTCTTATCCAACGAAAGAGCAGTTAAAAAGGGCATATCCTCGTATTGAAGAATTTCTCAAGAAAAAGAAGGAAGTAGATTCAGAAGAGAGATTTGTTAATTTATTTTATAGGGAGTATACGAAATGACATATAGAAGATTTGTGGCTTCGCAAAGTATTATCATGATGGCAGGAAGTATGGTATTTCCTTTTTATATATTATTACTTCGAAACGTTGGAAATAGCTTCTCGCAATTTGGCTGGGCGTATGGCTTATTTGCTTTAACATCAGCACTTGTATATCCACTAGTGGGAAAGGTATCTGATCAAGTAGGTGATAAAAAATTATTAATCATATACGCTTGGTCCATGGCAATCTTAATGCTTTGCTTTCCGATTGCCACGGAAGTATGGCATGTGTATATTCTTCAAATTGTAATGGGAGTTTTAGGTGCTGTGCAGCGTAATACTGAGAAGACTTCATTAGCACGAAAGGTTGCGCAGGAAAAGGCTGGTTATGAGATTGGAAAATACCATGTGTGGACATCCATTGGCGGAGCAGTAGCGGTTATTGCCACGGGATATTTAGTAGATTTCTTTACGATTGGTACAATTTTTTATATTGCATCTATTCTATATGTAGTGAGCGGGATTGTATTAAGTAGTAAAAAAATATAACTATTCCTATTTTCACCTTAATACCCTTTATTTGTTATACTAAAAGGGAATACAAAAGAAAAGGGGACAGTGCCTTTGATGAAATTTGTAGTTTTAGCTATTCTTACTTTGTTTTTGATTCCATGGACAAGAAGTAGTAGTAAGCTTCGAGCAGTGGATAAGAAGGGAGATAAGAAGGTTGTAAAGGGTAAGAAATCATCTATTTTAGTTATTCCTGTTTTATTTTGGATAGGTATTGCAATCTATGAATACTTTTGGCTAATTGATGATCGAGTAGACTCGATTCTTACTCATTATTCTGTTGCAGTAGCAATTTTAATTGGGCTTGTTTTATTTTCACAAGATCAAATAGGGAAATTAGAAGGTACATTAAAAGGACTTCTAATGTTTATTTTACTCGCAAGTTACGGCTACTTTGGTTATTTGCACGATATAGTAATCTCGCAAAAGAAATATGATTCTGTTGTTAAGATAGAGAAAGATATTTCAGAGCCATTTACTGAAAATGATCAGCCGTTTACAGTGCCGCCAAAGACAGCGGAGAATAAGATGAAAAAAGTATTTGGTGATATTCCGAAAGTAGCTTATTTTGAGCTAGGAGAATTAACGCCACAAATGGTAAACGGCGAAGCTTTATATGTAGCGCCGATTGAAGTTTCAGGATTTTTTAAAGCGCGTAAAGCTGAGACAATTCCAGGGTATGTAACGATGTCAGGTACGAATCCTGATGCGGAAGCGAAACTGCACCTCGGTTATAAAATGAAATATGTGCCAAGCATGTTTTTTGGTAATAATTTAGAGCGTGTGGTAAGGCAAGCAGAACCAAATTTAATCTTTAAAGGAAAACCTAAATTTGAGGTTGATGATAAAGGAAAACCATATTATACAATGACGTATGGTGAATTTATTTCAGGAAGATCTGGATTTGAGGTAGAAGGTGTTGTCGTAGTAGATGCACAAACAGGTGAAGTGAAAAGATATGATAAAGGAAAGGCACCTAAATTTGTTGATGGTGTATTAAATCATGAGACTGCATCTACGTTAAATACGTACTTTGGTAAATATATTCACGGATTTTGGAATACGAAATTCTCACAAACAGATATGAAAATTCCGACTGAGTGGGGAACGAAAGAAGGCGTGACCCCGATCTTTGGTAAAGATGGAACACTGTATTATTTTACAGACTTTACTTCTCCAAAAGAAGGAGTAGATTCAGCCCTAGGCTATTCATTAGTAGATGCACGCACAGGCAAGCTATATTACTATAATGGAAAAGAAGTGAAGGGGATTATGGATGGTTCAGCAGCTACAGAAGTAGTGGATAATTCCTTTAAGAGAGAGAAATGGCATGGGACAATGCCTGTCATTTATAACGTATACGGAAAACCAGCTTGGATTATTCCGGTTGTTGATGACGGAGGCCTAGTACGTGCACATACAGTTGTATATGCTGCTAATGCAAAAATATTTGCGACAGGTTCGACGCAGAAAGAAGCGCTTGAGAATTATAAAAACGTAATGAGCGGTAATGGTGATACCTTTAGACCAACCTCAACAGGAAAAGAAGCGCAAAAAGAAGGTATTGTACAACGTGTATATAAAGAGAAATCAGGTGAAAATACAATCGTGTACGTACTTTTAGAGAATGAACAAAAGGTATTTATGATACCAGTGAAGAAATTCCCGTATGCTATGTTTACAGAAGTAGGAGACCCAATTCAAATTACATATTTAGATACAGGAGAGACGATGGCCTCGGTATCTAAATTTACGAATAGCAATGTGAAAAAGTAAAGCGATAGAATTTCTATCGCTTTTTTTTACATTATGAAAGAGGAAAATGCGCTGTACTTGACGTATGTTTATGATGTAACTATAATTGTTACGATTCAGTGTGTATAGGAAAGGGTGAATTGAAAAAGTGAATGAAGTTAATCACGAAATATACAAACCTGTAAAGGCAAACAGGTTATGGATGATTCTTGTATTAGGAACACTTACGGCGATTGGGCCATTATCTATTGATATGTATTTGCCTTCATTACCGAAGTTAACGGATGATTTGCAAACAGGTGCATCCCTAGCGCAGCTTACATTAACAGCTTGTTTGCTTGGGCTGTCAGTAGGACAATTATTTGTTGGCTCAATTAGCGATATTTACGGAAGACGCAAACCACTTATTATTGCTCTTATTATTTATGTTGCTTCTTCTTTACTTTGTGCTGTTGCGCCATCTATTTGGACATTAGTATTATTGCGCTTCCTACAAGGAGCTTCAGGATCAGCCGGGATTGTTATATCACGTGCAATGGTACGTGATATGTACTCAGGTTCTGAAATGACGAAGTTTTTCTCACTGCTTATGTTAGTAAACGGAGCAGCACCTATTTTGGCACCGATTATTGGGGGGCAATTATTACAGTTCACAACGTGGCGCGGTGTTTTCATCGTTCTTGGAGCAATTAGCGTATTCATGTTAATCTCAGCTACTTTTGTATTGCGTGAAACATTACCTCCTGAAGAAAGAGAAACGGGTGGTTTGTCAGGGACTTTGGCGACGTACGGAAAATTGTTAAAGGACCGTCTGTTTATGGGATATGCATTGTCACAAGGATTAGTAACAGCGGCAATGTTTGCATACATTTCGGGCTCACCATTTGTGTTGCAGAACATATACGGAGCATCACCACAGCAATTTAGTTTATTCTTTGCGATTAACGGCATCGGTATTATTATTGCTAGTCAGGTAACGGGTCGTTTAGCGGGGAAAGTGAATGAGAAGACATTATTTGTTGCTGGTATTATTATCGCAGCTGTTGGTGGCCTATCTTTACTACTGACAATCGTACTAGGAATAGGTTTAATCGGTGTTTTATGTTCGTTATTCCTTGTTGTATCAAGTGTCGGGGTTGTATCAACAACTGGGTTCTCATTAGCGATGAGAAATCAGAAGCAAGCTGCAGGAACAGCGTCAGCTTTATTAGGCTTATTACAGTTCATTTCAGGAGCGCTTGTCGCTCCGCTAGTAGGTATTGGTGGGAGTAATACAGCGTTACCGATGGGTGTTGTTATTGCGCTTTGTGAAGTAGGAGCAGTATTATGTTATCTATTTATGGCCAGAAGAAGTGAGAAGCAGTTTGAACTGCAACAAAGACAAAATTTAGAGGCTTAACAAAAAAGAACTGATTCAAAGGGAATGTTTGAATCAGTTCTTTTTTTCATTTCTTTGAAATACCTCATACATATTATTCATGATCGTATCATATAAAACAGCAAGTTTATCCCACACCCAGCGATTACTATCGACTTCTTTTTCCCCACAGTCGATAATATCGGTATGGTCAGTAATTTTATACGCTTTTTTAACGATAATAGGAGCAATCTTCGGTATACGTGGGATTTCCTTTAAGGTATCTGCAAAGTTTCCAATGTAGACATGACCGATGATTTCGATTGTTAATGATTTATCCGATATATTTAGCACGGTATGAAATTGATTTGTATGTTGTTGTTTTAAATATTGAGCTAACTTAAATGGAGCATGCTTCTTCTTTAATACGCGGCGAAGGCTCTCTGTATTTTCGATATGAAGTGATTTTTCGCGAATAAGGACACGAATATCTTCTCCCATAAAAGGCATTGTGTTGTACATAGATGATTCTCCTTAAAACCTTACATATGTTTGCGTTATGCATATGTAAGTCTAGCATGGTTTGTTCTTTATGTGTGCTTACAGTTTTGTAAGGTGATGTAGTAAAGCATTGCAAAAGTTATTTGTATAAAGTGACGATACTGTGACAAACATGTTGGTATATATATTACGATGTCGTCTTAAGTGTAAAAAGTAGGGAGTTCTCGGTATAATAACAAGTGGAGATAAAAGAAACTATAACGAGTAATAGCTGTAGATAAAAGGAGAAGAAGAGATGAAGAAGGTTTTGGGTATTGCTGTAATGGGAAGTATGATCCTTCTAGCAGGATGTAATGGAAATAAAGATACGAAAGAACCGAAAGAAAAGGTAGAGCAATCTACTGAACAAACAGAAGAGATGAAAGAATACCTTGCAGTACATGAAAAATACGATATAAAAATGAATAAAGAAATTAATAAAGCACTCCAGTTATTTGAAGTGGCAAAAGAAAAGGGCGGTAAGGAAATAACGAATGCTACATATAAAGAAGACGTGCAAAAGGTAACAACGAGCATGTTAGAAGATATTGATCATATACGTAAAGAAATTCGTGTTCCGAAGTCGAAAGAGCAAGAACATGAGGTATATGTTGGTTTCTTGAATGAATCAGAACAAGCGATGAAAAAATTACAGAAGTTAGCTAAAGAAGAAGATTCATCGTTGATTCGTGATATAGAAATTAATTTTGCAACAGCATCGACATACTATAAACGTTTTCAAGCAGAAACGAAAAAATAACCTTGCCTGTGCAAGGTTATTTTTTCTTCTTACCATCTCCGTCTTCATCCTCAGATACTAATATTTTCTGTTCTTCGTGAAATTCGGAAATAGTTTGCCCGGTAATATTATCGAAAGGGGTATAAGAAAGAAGTGATACGTTTCTTTTTAATAAAGAGTTTATAGAAGCCGATGATGACAAGTATAACGATTGTTAAGGATAATCCTATAGTAGCAAGAAGTAAGGGATCCATCTTATAACTCCTTTAACATCATTTCTTGTTATGATAAGCAGAAAACTGTAATTTCGATAAAAGAATTAAAAACTGATTTTTCTAAATTTATCCAATTCGATTGACTTTTCAATTTTTCAGAATTATAATTCGAAATATACAATTTGAACCAAATAATAATATAGCAATTTACTTATCCAGAGAGGTAGAGGGACTGGCCCTATGACACCTCAGCAGCGGGTTCTGTAATAGGAACACCGTGCTAATTCCAGCAAGCAAGTCTTGAAAGATAAGTGATGGGCCTTTGTTTGTTAAGCCTTGATCTTATTTTTTAAGATCAAGGCTTTTTGTATTCTAAAAAGAGAAAAGGGAGTAATGGAAAAAGTACATTCATAAAACAAAGTAAATTCATGTGTTTAGGGGGTTATTGAAGTGTATGTAATTAAAAAATTATCGGTTATGGTGTTCACACTATGGGTTATTACGACAGTGACATTTCTAATTATGCATATTATTCCGGGAGATCCATTTTCATCAGATGCAAAAATCTTTCCTGAAGAAGTGATCCAAAACATGAGAGCGAAGTATCAACTTGATGAACCGTTATGGAATCAATATGTTGCTTATTTAGACGGTGTAGTTCATTTTGATTTTGGTGAATCTGTTCAATCAACCGGGCAAGGTGTATCAGAAATTATAACAACTGGCTTTGGTCCATCAGCAATTATTGGTCTACAAGCACTTGTTATTTCATTGTTAGTAGGAATTGCGGTAGGGACATTTGCTGCTCTATATCATGGGAGAGTAATTGACTATAGTGTGAGTTTGCTCGCAATTTTAGGTATTTCTATTCCAAGTTTTATTTTAGCACCACTATTTATACAAGTATTCGCTATCCAATTTGAGTTTTTACCAGTAGCCTCTTGGGGAACATTCGAACATACGGTATTGCCATCCTTTGCATTAGCGTTAGGGCCAATCGCAGTTATTACAAGGTTTGTTCGTTCTAATATGATCGAAGTACTGCAGAGTGATTATATTAAGCTAGCAAGAGCAAAAGGTATACCAATTAAGAAGATTATTATAAGACACGCTCTTCGAAATGCGATTGTTCCAGTACTTACATTTGTTGGACCGTTAATGGCTGGACTCTTAACAGGGACTTTCGTTATTGAAAAAATCTTTTCAATTCCTGGCCTAGGAAAATATTTTGTAGATAGTATTTTTAACCGAGACTATCCGGTGATTATGGGAACAACGATTTTCTATAGTGCATTATTAATTGCTTGTATTTTCATTACAGATATTATTCATCGCATTGTTGATCCACGTATTCGTTCTATTACGTAAGGAGGAGGGTATTTAGATGGGAGCTTATGAAATTAATGACCAGATATTAACAAATGAAGAGAAAAAAGAATTAACGATAAATAAAGATCAGCAAAAGATTAGCCGAAAGAAAGAAGTGTTTCGTAAGTTTGTATCGAATCCAATCGCAGTTTTAGGATCAGTGACGTTATTACTCATTATTGTTTTCTCGCTTGTTGGTGAAAGTTTAACGCCATTTACTGCGAGTGAACAAGTAAAAGAGGCCACAAACTTACCACCTAGTAGTGAGCATTGGTTCGGAACAGATGATTTGGGAAGAGATATATGGGCACGTACTTGGGCTGGCGGGAAAATTTCATTAACAGTTGGATTAGTGGCAGCTGCTCTTGATATAGGACTTGGTGTGCTAATTGGAGGATTTAGTGGATATGTGAGAGGGCGCAATCGCTTTGGGACATTAATTGATGAGTGGATTATACGAGGAATCGAAGTGTTATACGGTATCCCGTATTTATTGATTGTTATTTTATTATTAATTGTTATGAAACCAGGTCTTTTTACCATTATCATCGCCCTTGCATTAACAGGATGGATTGGTATGGCACGTCTCGTTAGGGCGCAAGTTTTATCTTTAAAACAAAGAGAGTTTGTTATTGCAGCGGAGCGATTAGGTACATCACATATGAAAATTATATACGGGCATTTAATTCCGAACTTAACAGGCATTATTATCGTAAATTTATCATTTACAATTCCAGCAGCTATTTTCTCAGAATCATTTTTAAGCTTTATCGGACTAGGAGTGCAATCACCGGCAGCAAGCTGGGGGACGATGACGAATGATGCACTTGGGACATTATTGAGCGGAGAATGGTGGCAGCTATTCTTCCCAGCAATCATGATTGCTCTCATTATGTTCGCATTTAATGCAATTGGTGATGGTTTGCAAGATGCGATTGATCCAAAAATCGTCAAACGGAATCGAAAGGAGAAAAAACATGGCACAAATCTTATCTTTAGAAAACGTAACGTTAGCCGTTGAAAAAGAGAATAGTAAACAAGCAATTGTGAAGCATGTTTCCTTTTCTATTAGCGAAGGTGAAATAGTTGCGCTTGTAGGAGAAAGTGGCTCAGGGAAAAGTGTTACAGCACAATCTATTATCGGCTTAAATCAAGAATCAATTCATATTGATGATGGAAATATATCTTTTGAATCAGAGGAATTAACGAATCTACAAGAATCAGAATGGAATCAAATTCGTGGGAAAGATATTGCTTTTATCTTTCAAGATCCGCTTTCATCTTTAAACCCAACGATGAAGGTAGGCAAACAAATTACAGAAGTAGTTTTGCAACATGGGAAAAAATCGAAAAGAGAAGCGAAGGAAATTGCGATTAACTTGTTAACAGGTTTAGGGATACATGAAGCAGAGAAACGCTTTGAACAGTACCCACATCAATTAAGCGGAGGTATGAGGCAGCGTATTTGTTTAGCAATTGCGTTTGCTTGTCATCCAAAGCTTGTAATTGCAGACGAGCCGACAACAGCGTTAGATGTAACGATTCAGAAACAAATTATGGGGCTATTAAAAGAAAGAAAAGAAAAACAAAATACGAGTATTTTATTAATTACACATGATTTGGCACTTGTACGTGAAGTAGCTGATCGAGTAGTTGTTATGTACGGGGGACGTGTCGTTGAAAAAGGAACGATAGAGGAAGTGATAGGTTCCCCTAAACATCCATACACAAAAAGCTTACTACAAGCAATTCCGAATATGGATGATTCTGAAAAGGTATTACGTGCTATAGAAGGAACGACACCTTCCATTGAAACATTAAATAGCTTTGGTTGTCCTTTTGTAAATCGTTGTCCAGTAGCGATAAAAGAATGTATTCATCGTTTTCCAGAGAGAACCACATATTCTAAGGAGCATAGTTCACATTGTTGGCAACATGTTCTAGAGCATAATAAAGCAAAATCAAAAGAGAAGGTGAATGCCTCATGACGACAGATTTAATTACTATAAAGCAAGTAACGAAAACGTATGGAAGTAAAAGTAAAGAAATCACAGCGTTAAAAGACATATCACTTTCTATTCCGAAAGGAACAACACTTGGCATTATTGGTGAAAGTGGTTCAGGAAAAACAACACTTGGTAAGCTCATAGCTGGGATCGAGAGCCCAACGTCTGGTGAAATTGATTATAACGGTCAAGTTGTTCACAAGTTGAAGGCAGCTCATAAACGTGATTTCTTACAGAAAGTACAGTTTATTTTTCAAGATTCCACAGCAGCGTTAAATCCGCGCTGGAAAGTACACGATAGCGTAACGGAAGGTTATATTTCATTCGGTTTAGGTGATAAAGGATTAAAGGATAAAGTAGCAGGTGATGCGCTAGAACGTGTGGGATTAGATAGACGATATATTGATCGCTATCCGCACGAATTTAGCGGAGGACAACGTCAACGAATTGCTATTGCAAGAGCGTTATTGTGTGAGCCAGAAGTATTAATTCTTGATGAACCAATTTCAGCATTAGATGTTTCATTGCAAATTCAAATTGTACATCTGCTGCAAAAAATCCAAAAAGAACAAGGTTATACATATTTATTCATCGCGCACGATTTACCGATGGTTCACTATTTATGTGAAAAAGTAGCTGTCTTATACAAAGGAGAACTTGTTGAATTTGGAAATACGGACGAAGTCTTCCGTAATCCACAACATTCTTATACAAAAACATTGTTAGCATCAACACCAAAAATTTCGGGTTAAAGGAGAATGTAGGATGAAGAAGTTTTTACTGTTTGTCATTATGACTGTTTTAGCAATTACTTCTGTCGCTTGCGGTAAGAAAGAGACGCAAAAGGCGAGTGCTGGTAAGGGAGAAGGAGATCGATTAGTAACGAATATTGGTAGCGATCCATATACACTTGATTCCGCTATTGCGACAGATAGTACTTCAGGTTATGTAATTGGACATTTATTCTCAAGCTTATATACGCAAGATAGTGATGGGAAATATCAAAATGAATTAGCAGAGAAAGAAGAAGTAAATGCTGATGGAACTGAGTATACAATTCATTTAAAGAAAGATATTAAATGGTCAGATGGTTCTGCTATTACAGCAAATGATTTTGAATTTGCATGGAAGCGATTATTAAATCCGAAAACGGGTTCTATGAATGCAACAGAAATGTATTTTATTAAAGGGGCAGAGGCATACAATACTGGAAAAGGTGAAGAAGGACAAGTTGGCATTCAAGTCATTGATCCTCAAACATTAAAGGTAACACTTGAGCACCCAGTGTCTTCTATTAAACAAAAATTGGCAAGTTCATTATTCATTCCATTATCTAAAAAATCAATTGATGATAATAATAAATTAAAAACAGATCCAAAAGAGTTAATTACGAACGGACCATTCACATTAAAAGAATGGAAGCATAACCAGGCTATTACAGTACAAAAAAATAAAGAATACTACGATAAAAAGGTAACATTAAAAGAAATTGAGTTTCGTATTATTCCAGACTCTAAAACAGCGTATCAATTATTTAAATCAAAAGAATTAGATTTACTAAGTGGTTTACCACAAGAGATGATTGAAAAAGAAAAAGGAAATAAAGAATATAAGCGTGTTGCAGGATTCTCATCTTATATTTATTCGTTTAACGTAGAAAAAGAGCCGTTTACAAATGCGAAAGTACGTAAAGCATTTTCATTAGCGGTTGATCGTAAATTTATCGTTGAAAAACTGTATAAAAATAATGCGCAAGAAGCATATGCATTCGTTCCAGAAGGAGCAAAAACACAAAGTGGTCGTGATTTCCGTAAAGAAAAAGGTGATTACGTTAAATTTGATCCATCAGAAGCGAAAAAATTATTAGAAGAAGGTATGAAAGAACAAGGGTGGTCTACATTACCTGAAGTAACATTAAAATTCACTACAGATACACAACATAAAAAAGTAGCAGAAGCAATGCAAGAAATGTTTAAGAAAAATCTTGGCGTAGATATTAAATTAGAAAATAAAGAGTGGAAGAGTTACATCGACACATACAAGCAAAGTGATTTCCAATTAGCTTATATGGGATGGGGCGGCTCTTTATTAGATCCAATTACTAAACTAGATTTATATGCAGGTGATGGTCCGAATAACTATGCAAAATGGCATAATAAAGAATTTGACGCTTTAGTAAAAGAAGCAAAAGTTGAACAAAACGAAGATAAGCGTTTTGACTTATTGCATAAAGCGGAAGATATTATGTTTACAGATTCACCATTAATCCCAATTATTTTCCCAAGTGCTTCATATTTACAAAAACCATCAGTATCTGGTGTTCAGTTCATTATCGGTTCTAGTCCAGAACTAAGATACGCAAAAATTAAAAAATAAAGAAGTAGGCAATTGCCTACTTCTTTATTTTATTTCTCTTTTATATTCTTTTTTCGTTCCATCAGAGAAGATAACTTCTAAATCGAATTTTTGGTAGTCTTTATCAAGTTTGAACACGTTCACTACTTGATCGATTACTTCTTGGTCAGCAGTATCTTTATCAAATTTTAATTCTTGTAGAAGTGGGCTTAATTTTGTAATAGCCTCGTCACCTGTAAACTTTGCATTTGTTTTATGGTCTTCAAGCTTTGCTTCCATTTTCTTATCAGCGGCTACATTTTTATAATCAGCTTCGTAGTCTTTCTTCGTATCTTGATAGTCTGCATCTAAACTAAATTCATTAAAGTTTAGTTTTAAATCTGCAGGAGCCTCATTTTTTGCTTCTTCAGTCGTCTTTTTATTAGAAGTTGTGTCTTCTTTTGCAGGCGCTTTACATCCTGTTAATGCAGGTACTAGCATAAGAGCTAATAAAACTGATAGTAGAATTCTCATTATAAATTCCTCCTTATGTAAATTCGTTCTATACAAGTTTTTCCCAAAAACATGTAATTATGTATGTGTTGAAAATAAATTATTATCCTGCAGTCACAAGGGCTCATCCGCAATTTAAATCAAAAATGATTTGTATGTATATGGTAAATTGAAGTTGTGAGGGAGGTACTGAAATGCTTTCTAAAACGTATCAAACCATTTCAAGTAACATATGCAGCAAATGGCTATTATACAATAATATTCGGAGGAGTTAGTTTAGAGAGAAATATTATTTCATTGTTAGTTATTGTATTGGTTACACAATTAGTAGCAGTGAAGACTTTAGCTATAAAAGGAATGATAAAGGGAAGAAGAAGCTCTGTAGTTAAAGTTGTATAAAAGTAAAAAGGTATCCTTCGTAGGATACCTTTTTACTTTTGTTATTTTGCAACTTCTGTCCACTTGTAGTTAAATTCACCGCCGAAGTCAGTCGTTACAAGTCCTTTAATGAAAGAGCGTTGTAAGTAAGAACGACCTTGTTGGTATAAAGGAGCGACAGCGCCGTCTTGTAATAGAATTTTTTCAGCTTGCTTCATTGCTTCAAAGCGTGCTTTTTCATCGCCAGCTAAATCTGTTTTCACTTTATGAATTAGCTCATCGTACTCTTTGTTAGAGTATTTATCGAAGTTATAAGCACTATCTGTTGTAAATAAATCTAAGAATGTAATTGGATCAGCGAAGTCAGGGCCCCAGCCGTCAATACCAATTTCATAGTCACCACTTAATAGTAGTTTCAACTGTTGTTTACGTGGTTGTGGTTTTAAATTCACTGTTAATCCATCTAGGTTTTTTTCTAATTCACCTTTTAAATATTCACCAGTCTTTTTAGCTAAAGCATTGTCACTTGTTAATAGTTCGATTGTTACTTTGTCAGTACCAAGTTCTTGTTTTGCTTTTTTCCAGTTTTCTTTCGCTGTTTTCACATCATCCTTGACTAGATTTCCATTTTCTTTACGGAAGTCATTGCCTTCTGGACTCTTTGCAAATTTCGCAGGAACCATTCCTTCAGCTGGAATAGCACCGTTATTTAAAATTGTTTCTACGTAAGCCTTTTTATTCATTGCGCCGTTAATAGCAAGGCGTGCATGTTGATTTTTTAATGTTTCATTTTTCTGATTTAGTCGTAAGAATTGAATGCCGACTTCAGCGCGTTCCTTGAAGTTTGGATCGCTCTTATATTTATCAACAAACTCTGCAGTTAAAGCAACGCGATCAATTTGTCCTGAATCATATAAGTTCACTTCTGTAGACTTATCTTTAACGACATTGAAGTTGATTTCTTCTAATTTTACCGTTTTAGCATCCCAATAGTTAGGGTTTTTCTTCAATTGGAAACTTTGTTCGTGTTTCCAGTTATCTAATGTGAAAGCACCGTTGTAAATTAAATGATTTGTTTCTAAACCGTATTTATCGCCCTGAGACTTTAAGTACTCTTCATTAATTGGCAAGAATGTTGAGAATGTCGTTAAGCTTAAGAAGTAAGGAACAGGACGGTCTAGTTGTACTTCTAACGTTTTGTCATCAACAGCTTTGACCCCTAGTTGATCAATTGGTAATTGTTTTTGGTTTATTTGTTTCGCATTCTGTACATCGAAGAATAAGAATGCGTATTCAGCTGCTGTATCAGGATTTACGGCACGTTGCCAAGCAAAGACGAAGTCCTTTGCTGTAACAGGAGTACCGTTTGACCATTTTGAATCACGCAGATGGAATGTATATTTTGTTTTATCGGGACTAATGTCAACCGACTCAGCAACACCAGGAATCGGTTTATTATCTTCTCCCATTGCATATAAGCCTTCAAAAACATTGCGCATTACATTCATGGATTCCCCATCCGTTGCTTTTGCAACATCCATTGTTGGAATTTCTGAAGCGAATGATAAGTTAATCGCTTGTTTATCAGGTACTTTATCGTTTGCTTTCGCTCCGCCGGCATTATCTTTATTTCCCCCGCAAGCAGTTAGTAATAGACTTGCCCCTAAAACAGATGCAACAACAGGTACAACTTTTTTCTTCATTGTTCATTCCTCCCTAAATGTGTTGTTCGTAACGTCATAATGTCCATGTCTTGAAGTAGCTATAGAAGGAGATAGAACCTATTATAAATATTTGTTTATAGGTAATCAGGTGTTCTATATGTATATACATGTTGAGCTATAATCTATCGTTATATGTTTCAACTTAGTAGACATTATATTTTGATGGTGAAATATTTTGTTTCTTTGATTATTTAGAATATTAACACTGGAAAGAACTATATGTCAATAATAAAAATAGAATGTTAATTTCTTAGAATAATATATTAAAAAAGTAGATTCTTTTGTGTGAGAGAACCTACTTTTAATATATTTTGCTAAAAAAACAATTGGTGTGGGCTAATAATAAGTGGGGATGAAGAACCCCCACTTATTACGGTTTTACTTTATTTTTCAATTTTTGCCCACTTGAAGTTTAATTGACCCGCAAAGTCTACTTGCACAATTCCTTTCACATAAGAACGTTCTAAATAAGATTCGCCTTTTTGGTAAAGAGGAGCGATAACAGAGTCTTTAAATAATATTTTCTCGGATTCTAGTAATGCTTCCCAGCGAGCTTTTTCATCACCAGCTAAAGTTGTTTTCACTTTTGCTATTGTTTCATCGAATTCCTTATTAGAGTAATGATCTAAGTTATAAGGGTTATTCGTTGTAAATAGCTCAAGGAATGTAATTGGATCCGCAAAGTCAGGGCTCCAGCCGTCAATTCCGATTTCGTAGTCACCTTTTAATAAAAGCGAAACTTGTTGCTTACGCGGTTGCGGTTTTATATTTACTGTTAATCCATCTAGATTCTTTTCTAGTTGCCCTTTTAAGAATTCACCAGTTTTCTTATCAAGGTCAGCATCACTCGTTAATAATTCTAATGTTATCTTTTCAGAACCAAGCTCTTGTTTAGCATTTTTCCATAATTCTTGTGCAGATTTTGTATCAACTTTTGTTAAATCGCCGTTTGCAGTACGGAAGTCTTTTCCTTCAGGTCCTTTTGCAAAGTTTTTTGGAACGAGACCAAATGTTGGTGTAGAGCCATCATTTAATAACGTATTTACAAAGGATTTTCTATCAATTGTTTGATCGATTGCTTGGCGTGCAGAAACGTTTTGAAGTACTTTGTTTTGTTGATTCATGCGTAAAAATTGTACGCCTACATTTGGACGTTCTTTAAAGTTAGCATCTTTTTTATATTTATCAACGAAGTCAGATGTTAGTTTTATACGATCTAATTGTTTTGACTCGAATAAATTTACTTCTGTTGATTTTTCTTTTACGACGTTAAAATTGATTTCTTCTAGTTTGACAGTATCTTTATCCCAATAAGTAGGGTTCTTCTTAAATTTAAAGCTTTGTTCGTGCTTCCAATCGCTTAGTGTAAAAGCTCCATTGTACAAGATTGTATTATCTTCTAAAGCGTACTTATCACCTTGTGCTTTAAAGAATTCCTCGTTAATTGGTAGAAATGTTGGGAACGCTGTTAAGCTAATAAAATACGGAACAGGACGCTCCAATTCTACCTCAAACGTATGGTCATCAACTGCTTTTACACCAAGTTGGTCGGCTGGAAGTTCTTTGTTGTTAATTTTTGTTGCATTTTTAATATCAAAGAATAGAAATGCATATTCAGAGGCTGTTGCTGGATCTACGGCACGTTGCCAAGCGAACACAAAATCTTTCGCTGTAACAGGAGTGCCGTTTGACCATTTTGAATCTCGCAAATGGAATGTGTATTTCGTTTTATCGCCACTTACTTCATGAGATTTTGCAACACCAGGAACAGGTTTGTTACCTTCACCAAGATTATACAAACCTTCAAATACGTTTCTCATTACTTGACCAGAATCAGTATCTGTAGCACGAGCCGTATCCATTGTTCGTATTTCAGTAGGTGAAGATAAGTTTAAAACCTGTTTACTAGGTGCCTCGTCTTTTGCATTTGCTCCGCTTGCTTCGTTTTTATAACTACCGCAACCAGTTAATAAAATACTTACTCCTACAACTGATGCAATACCGGGTACAAACTTCTTTTTCATTTGATTTTCCTCCTAAATAATTAAGTTTGGATGATGATGAGGGAAATGAAAAATAAAAAATCCCTCTTTTCATATTGAGAAAGAGGGATTTTTACGTACAAGTTATGCACCCGTATATAAACGAAGTCCCTCATTCTATCTTTCAAGCATAAAGCTTGCAGGAAGTGGCACAGTATTCAAAATGAACCTGCTGCCGAGGTTTCAAAGGGCCAGTCCCTCCACCTCTCTTGATACAATGAGTAAACGAATAAATTTTATTAATTTTTGTGTTTCTTTGATAATTTAAAATCTTACACCTTGAATAATGAAGTGTCAACCAAATGGAATATAGTTTAAATTTTCAGTTTTCTTAAACAGAAAAACCACTGCATATGGCAGTGGTTTTTCTACTAGAAGTTAAAGTTATCTGGATCTGGACCAACGCGACG
Source organism: Bacillus sp. 196mf (assembly GCF_003217275.1). Taxonomy (NCBI): domain Bacteria; kingdom Bacillati; phylum Bacillota; class Bacilli; order Caryophanales; family Bacillaceae; genus Bacillus; species Bacillus sp. 196mf. The sequence continues at coordinate 13,675 of NZ_QJTG01000027.1, read as the reverse complement.
ATCTTCATTTAAAGCTTGAATTGCTTTCATATCATCAGCACTTAATTCAAAGTCGAAGATGTTTGTATTTTCAATAATGCGATGTTCTTTAATTGATTTAGGGATTGTTACAACTTCGTTTTGTAAATCCCAGCGTAAAATAATTTGCGCAGTTGATTTATTATATTTTGTCGCAATTTCTTGTAACGTTGGATTATCTAGTAGTTGTCCTTGCATTAATGGTGACCAAGCTTCAAGCTGGATATTATGTTCTTTACAGAATGCATGTAGCTCTTCTTGTGCTAAACGTGGGTGATATTCCACTTGGTTGACCATTGGCTTAATTTCAGCAATTTCAAATACGTCTTGTAAGTGGTGAATGTGGAAATTACTCACACCGATAGCGCGAACACGGCCATCTTTATAAAGTTTTTCTAATGCTTTCCATGATTCAGTATATTTCCCTTTTACAGGCCAATGTACTAAATATAAATCTAAATATTCTAGACCTAATTTCTCTAATGTAGTTTCAAATGCTTGAAGTGTTGTTTCATATCCTTGATCACTATTCCATACTTTTGAGGTAATAAATAATTCTTCACGTGAAACACCGGATTCACGAATCGCTTGTCCAACGCCTTCTTCATTTTGATAGATTGCTGCAGTATCGATGCTGCGGTAGCCATTTTTAATTGCTGCTTTTACAGAATCAATTACTTCTGAACCATCTTCTACTTTAAAAACACCTAAACCAAACCAAGGCATTTTTACACCGTTATGTAATGTTGTATAATCTTTTAAACTTGTTAAAATCATATTATTTCCCCCTAGCTTTTTTGTTTGTTGCTTCTACTGCTTTTTGAATTGCCTCTGAAAAATTATATTCGTATAAAGTTTTGAGACCCTCAGCTGTAGAACCACCTGGCGTTGTTACTTGTTCGCGGAGGTTAGCTGGATTTTGCGTTTGCTCGAGCATAGAAGCAGAGCCAGAAATCATTTGAATGACAAGATGTTTTGCGGTTTCTTCATCGACTCCATAACTTTTTGTTGCTTCAATTAAGCTTTCAGCAAAGTAATAAAGGAAGGCTGGTGCACTTCCAGTAACTGCAGTAAGCTGATGAACTTCTTCCTCAGTACAAAGTTGCGAAGTACCAATACCTCTTAAAAGCAGTTGCAGGGTTTCTTGATGCATCTCGGTTACTGATTGTCCTATTGTATATAAGGAGATAGACTTTCCAATTTCAGCAGCTGTATTAGGCATAATCCAAGCAACAGGTGTGCCTTTTGGGAGTCTAGCTTCTAAATAAGATGATCCAATGCCAGCTGCTACTGTTACGACAAGTTGATTTGATATTAACGGAGATAGCTCAGCTAATAATTCTTCATGAGCAGAAGGTGGCATTGCTAAAACAACCGTATCGACAGATGTAATATGCTGCTTCCAATCCGTTGTAATAGACACATTATATCGCCTTTGTAATTGTTCTAACTTTTCTACGTTGCTTCGGTTAGAGATGATAATTTCTTCGATGTATTCTTTGCTTGTTTTAAGTAATCCGGAAAATATAGCTTCTGCCATACGACCAGCACCAATAAATAAAATTCGATGTTTGTTAGGCATATCCTTTATTCCTTTCTAGTAGAGATATGTTATAAAAACGATATCATCTTTAAGAGAATTTTGTAAAAAGAAAAGACTTACCGTAGATGGAATGGATAATGAGAAGGAGGAAATTCATGGTAAAGGAAAGGGCTATTCCTTATACTGGTGATAGGGAATTTATTACACATCTAGGGAGAGATAAATATGGTTAGAAGTCCACTTTTTTTACTTGTTTCTAGTATTATTTGTGTATTAGTTGGATTGTATATTCAATCGAGTTATATTGAAATTTTCGCATCAATTATGGGAATCATTAATGTTTGGTTATTAGCGAGAGAAAAAGTATCCAACTTTTTATTTGGCATGATTACTGTTGCGGTATTTCTATACATTTTTATTACACAAGGTTTATATGCAATGGCAGTATTAGCCGCTTTTCAATTTATATTTAATGTATATGGTTGGTATTATTGGATTGCACAAAGTGGGGAGGGAGAAGTAAAAGCAACAGTTCGTTTAGATTTGAAAGGGTGGACTTTTTATATAAGTTTTATTTTAGTTGCTTGGATTGGTTGGGGTTATTATCAAGTCCGTTATTTAGATTCAACAAGTCCATATTTAGACGCTTTAAATGCCGTATTGGGACTAGTGGCTCAATTTATGTTAAGTCGAAAAATATTAGAAAACTGGCATTTATGGATTTTATATAACGTAGTTAGCATTGTAATTTATATTTCTACTGGTTTATACGTCATGCTAATATTAGCTATTATTAATCTCTTTATATGTGTAGCTGGTTTGCTAGAGTGGAAGAGCAATTATAAGGGGCAAGAACATACAAATAATTATATCTAGAAAATAATTAGAATTAAAAAACCCCTGAAGCATATATGCTTCAGGGGTTTACTAATAGAATATAAGATTAAGCTTTTGTCATACCAAGTAATACAGCGCCGCCGATAATTAAAACACTACCTAGTGCAATAAAGATCAATTGACGTTTTGTTTTCTTTTCACCTAAGAATACAATCGCACCGAATGTTGAGATAACGATTCCAGTTTGAGATAATGGGAAGCTTGTTGCTACTCCAACACGTGGTAATGAAAGAAGTAAGAATAAGTTTCCAGTTCCCCATAGTAAACCAGATAAAGCATTACGGATTGCATATTTGTTAAATGGTTTATGTTTAGATGTCAGTACAACCGCACCAACAAACATACCAACTGCTTGTGGTAAAATAGCAGACCAACCATCGATATTATACCAACGAATAATAATTACATATACAAGATAGCCGAAAGTAGAAACAATTAAAGTAAGAAGTCCTTTTTTCAATTGTCCTGGTGGCTGAGCATTTTCTTTATCATCTAGTGATGTGAATACAACACCAACTACGATTAATAGGATTGCAATCGTTCCCAGAATAATCGTTGTAGTAGTAGTCCACTCACGGAAAGCGATAACCCCAAAGATAGAAGTTGCAACAAGTTGCATACCAGTAGAAATTGTTACGGTAGTTGAAACACCTAGTTTTTCAACTGTTTTTAATTGGTTTACTTGTCCTAAAGCCCAGAATAAACCTGAAATAAATCCAACAATTAAGACTGTCATTGTTAAAGCTGGTTGAGTAAATACATACATAATTGTTGCGAAGAATAGAGCACCGATTGTCATACCTACCGTTTGGCTATATGCACCACCGCCCATTTTTACGCTTACTAATAAGATGTTTCCCCATGCAATTGCAGGAAGAAGCGCTAATAAAATGTCCATTACAAGACTCCCTTCGGTTTGCTATACCAATATAGTTACATATCGTTCTAACGATCGGTAATGCCCCACTAATAGAGTAGAAGATTACCGATCGCTAAAACAGGATGAAGAATTCATGATATAAATGCGTTTTCATTTCTTCATTTTTTGAAACACCTCCATATAATAACAGGAAATTGCCTATTTTAGAAAGTGAATTCAAATAAAATGTATATTTAAATAAGAGGTAAAATTCAGTTATTTACCGGTGGTATATTTTATTTCCTAAGAAATAAAGAAGCAGCTTCCAAAAAAGCTGCTTTAAGGGTTAGTAATTCTTTTGTTAATAAGCTGAATACATAGCAGAAATAGGAGTGACATACTAATAGTGATAACCACAAGTGTCCAGGCGAGTTGCATATTACTTGCGTCAATGGCCATGTAAATTGCAGTCGGGATTGTCTGTGTTTTACCAGGGATATTCCCGGCAAACATGAGTGTAGCACCAAACTCACCGAGCGCGCGGACAAAGCTCAAAATCATCCCGCTTAGTAATGCAGGAAATGCGAGCGGAAGTGTAACGTGCAGAAAAACTTGATATTCACTTGCGCCAAGGTCACGAGCACTTTCTTCAATTTGTACATTTGCGATAGAAAATCCCGTTTTCGCTGATTGGTACATAAGTGGAAATGCAACAACTGTAGAAGCGATGATCGCAGCGGTAGATGTGAACATAATAGACTGCTGAAATAATGATTCAACCCACCTTCCGATCGGGCTGTTGTTTCCAAAGATGATAATGAGAAAGAAGCCGATAACAGTTGGTGGAAGTACCATTGGTAATAAAAATATGGTTTCTAATAGTACTTTATATCGCCATGAGGAGCGAGCTAGTGCTCGTCCGACAATCGTCCCTAAAATTGTAACGAGAATAGTGGCACACGCAGCTACTCTTAAAGATAGAAAGACAGGCGATATAATAGCATCAATGCTCATAGTAATTACGACAGGACTGTAAATCCATATTTCTTAAAGATAGATTGTGCATCTTTTGACTGCAAATACTCATAAAATGAATTCGCCTCTTTCTTATGTTTAGATTCTTTTATAACACCTAAAGGATAGTGGATTGGCTCATGAGAAGTAGCTGCTGCTGTCTCACCAATCTTTACTTTATCTGAAATGAGAGCATCTGTTTTGTATACGATACCAGCATCGACATTCCCTGTTTCTACATATGTTAACACTTGGCGAACATCTTTTGTAAATACGACTTTATTTTGAACATCATTCCAAAGGTTTTCGTGTGTTAGAGAGGCCTTTGCATATTTGCCAGCAGGTACAGATTCAGGTGTACCAAGTGCGATTTTTTTGATTTTCTCATCTTTTAAATCTTGAAATTTTGTAAGAGAACTATCTTTAGGGATGACTAGAACTAGTTCATTTCCAAGAAGATTTTTCCCTTCTTTTTCATTAATGAATCCTTTTTTTACAAGGATTTGGAATTTATCTTCTGCAGCAGAGAAGAATAAATCAGCAGGTGCACCTTGTTCAATTTGTTGTTGAAGTGCTCCAGAAGCACCGAAGTTAAAAGAAAGTTTAATATTTGGTTCTTTTTCTTTATATTGTTTTTCAATTTCTTTTAATGCATCTTGTAAGCTTGCAGCAGCTGAGATAGTCAGTTCAACTGTTTTATCCTCTTTAGCAGCTGACTTTGTATGCTTTTCTCCACTTGTACAAGCAGCGCTAAATATAAGAAGGAAAGAAAGTATAAGTGCCCCAATCGAACGTAATGTAAATTTATTCATAAAAAAATCCCCTTTCGTTTTGACACATCTAATTATAACTAAATATAACTAAATATAACTAGTTATAATTGAATATAATTTGAACATATATCTATTTTTAAAAAATAGGAGAAATATTCTTTTCTTTGTTACAATGAAAGAAGAAAGTGAGGAATCGTCTATGGATCATCATTCCTACACAACGGAAGAAGTAGCAAAGCGATTAAAAGTATCAAAATTAACTGTATACGACTTAATTAAAAAAGGAGAACTTCCTTCTTATAGAGTTGGTAGACAGATGCGCATTGATGCAGCAGATTTAGATCAATATATAAAACAAATGAAAACAGGAAAGGTACAAGTTACTCCTGTAAAAAACGATGGTAGTAGTATCTTGAACACGTGTATTATTAGTGGTCAAGAACTAACGTTAGATATGTTAGCTAAACGTATAGAAAATCGTTTGCCAAGTTCTAATGTTTTAAGGGCGTATCAAGGTAGCTTAACAAGTTTAGTGAAAATGTATCAAGGAGAAGGAAGTATCGTTAGTTTGCATTTGTTTGATGGTGAAACGGGTACATATAATGTTCCTTATGTAAAACGCATTTTAGTAGGCCAGCCATGTATTATGATTAATTTATTGTCCAGAAATGTAGGATTTTATGTCCAAAAAGGAAATCCGAAGAAAATAAAGACATGGGCCGACATATCTGGATCCACTATAAAGTTTGTAAATCGAGAAAAGGGTTCTGGTATTAGAGTGTTAGTGGATGAACAATTACGAATCCAAAAATTAAATAAAGCTGATATTAGTGGATATGAATGGGAAGAATCGAATCATCTGGGTGTTGCCACGCGAGTTGCAAATGGAAAAGCTGATGTAGGAGTAGGTTCAGAAAAGTTTTCGCAAATTGTAAATGTGGACTTTATTCCAATCATGAAAGAACAGTATGATTTAGTAATTTTGAAGAATAAAGAAAATGAAGAGCTGATTGAAGTCGTGAAAGACATTCTGCAATCGGAAGAATTTCATAATGAATTAAATGCAATTGGCGGATATGATATTACGAAAACAGGTCAAATAATATATGAAACAAACTAAAAAGCTGCTTGTCTATAAGACGAGCAGCTTTTTCTATATAAAGGGGTTCGGGGAAACAAAGTGTTAAACAAGACCTTGAGCAAGTGTATAAATGAAAGCCGTAAGAAGAGTAGCTCCACTTGCAAGTCCGATAAAGTCTGATTTGTTGAAAGTAATGTTGTTCATTATAATCTCTCCTTATTTGTTTAATGTAGTTGCAACAGCTTTTGCATCGACAAGTGCGGATAGCACCATGCCCATTGTATTTAAAAATTTATTTGATTTCATATTGTTCATCATGCGTATCCGCTCCTTTTCGAATTGTAGTTGCCCTGCTTATGTCTTAATTATAGGAAATATGTCCACTTGCAACTATCGAATTAGCTTACGAAAGACTTACACTTTTGTAAGAAAAAAAGACATTCATGTAAGAATGTCTTTCACAGCATATTGATATGATGATGTTCTTCAATTGTTTTTAAAAAACTACGCATTGAATTCGTCATATAGCTATCTTTGCGGCGTATGAAAACCGTTGAAATACTGCCGTATTTTTCAGGAATTGCATGACAATGCACCTTACCTGCTTTAGAAAGATGATGGACAGCAGACTGTGGTACGAGTGTAATTCCGAGGCCGAGTGCAACGCTGTTTAATATTGTCTCTAATATATTGAATTCCATAATTCTTTTTGGTAGCAAACCTTCGTCTTTCAGCCATCGTTCTAGTTTGGAACGGTATCCGCATCCTTGGTTAAAAACGAGTAGAGGCGTTGTTGTAAATTCTTCTATATGAAAAGCTTTATTTTGTGTTACAAGCATTAATTTTTCTGTACTAACATCGTATTGTTCGATTAGTGGATGTTTAATAGGACCTGATATAAAGGCACCATCTAATTGATGATCAAGTACTTCTCTAATTAATTCTTCTGTTAGACCCGCTTGTAATGATAAATCGACATTCGGATAGCTTTTATAGTAAGAAGATAAAATGGTAGGCAGTGTACTTACTGTTTCGACTGTACCGATTTTTAATATACCGGAGGGTGTTTCGCTATCTAAAAATACTTGTTTTAGTTCGTCGACATCTTGCAAAATTTTACTAACATAAACGAGCATTTTTCTTCCTTCAGCTGTTAAAGTCATTCCTCGTTTATGGCGGTAGAAGAGTGGGGTTTTTAATTCGTTTTCTAGTTGTTTAATACGTGCAGTTACATTTGATTGTACATAATTTAATTCCTTTGCTGCGCTACTTACACTACCCTGGTCGGCAACGCTTTTAAAGATTTGTAAGTCTCGTAATTCCATTTTGTAATCCCCCTTGATGTTAACTATCATTATAAATGATAGTTAACATCATTTTGAATCATTTTACGTGATATATTTTTTCTTTTACAATTCTCTTTGTGCAAATAGAAAGAAACGGGGGATTGCGGTGAGAAGAGGTCAAATGATATTAGGGGCTTTAGCGTGTTTAATTGCGAGTATGTCATGGGGAGCGATGTTTCCAGTTGCTGATCATGCGCTAGAATACATAGATCCATTTTATTTTTCGCTTATTCGTTATGGAGCAGTGGCGATAATGCTGATTGTATTGTTGTTAATGAAAGAAGGAAAACAGGCATTTCGTTTAGAGGGAAGAGGAAAGTTACTCGTCTTTTTTGGAACGATGGCATTTACAGTATATAATGTCCTCATATTTTTAGGGCAAATGTTAATGGGTAAGTCGGGTGTAATGGTAGCTTCCATTATGGAATCACTTATGCCGATGATTTCTATTTGTATTTTATGGGGATATAAGCATATAAAACCGAAGAAGTATATGATAACGAGTATGGTTATTGCTTTTGTAGGAGCTGTGTTTGTTATTACAAAAGGTGACATGAGTTTCTTTGTAACATTGAAAGATAATATGTTCTCATTAGCATTTATATTTATTGGTGTTGTAGGCTGGGTTATGTATACGATGGGTGGTCAAACGTGTAGTGATTGGTCAACATTACGTTATTCTACGTTGACGTGTGTATTCGGTACGACTGTTACAGGAATTATAACGGTAATTATTACGTCGCTTGGATATGTTTCAGTTCCTGGTATGGGAACGATTTCTATTGTGAAGTACGATTTGTTATTTATGATGACATTGCCAGGTATTGTAGCGCTACTTGCTTGGAACTATGGTGTGAAAATTTTATCATCCATTAATGGGATTTTATTTATTAATTTTGTACCAATTACGACTTTAGTTATTATGATGATGCAAGGGTATCAGATCACAATGTTTGATATTATAGGGACTGTACTTGTTATTGCAGCGCTTATTCGCAATAACGTTTGTCAGAGAAAAGAAGAAAATATAAATAAGAGAGTTTTACAAGAAGAGCAATTACGTCAAGCTGTTTAATAGGCAAATGGAGGATTTCACATGTTAGAAAGTTTATTGTTTTTCTTCGCCGTCGGAGTTGCCTGTGAGCTTGCAGCAATTAATCGAAATGGTCGTAAAAAGATAAAACAACAAGCTGAGCTGATACAGCTTTTAAAAGAATTGAAAGAAAGAAAAAATTAAAAAGACGACCGGGCATAGACGGTCGTCTTTTTCTATATAAAGGGGAAAGGGGACACAAAGTTATACAAGCGTAGCAGCGTAAATGAAAGCAGTAAGAAGAAGAGAGCCGCTAGCTAATCCTAAAAAATCTAATTTGTTAAAAGCAATGTTATTCATAATACATTCTCCTTACTTGTTTAATGTAGAAGCAACAGCTTTTGCATCGAAAAGAGCCGATAATACCATGCCCATTGTATTTAAGAAATTGTTCGTTTTCATTTTGTTCATCATATTGATCCACTCCTTTTCGAATAATTGTTGCCCTGTTTCTGACTTAATTGTATGAAATATAGTAAGAAGTAACTATCGAATTAGCTTACAAGAAAATTACACTTTTGTAAGAATTGAAATTTAACAATTCATCCTTAATTTTATTACCAACTCCTAAAACTTAGTGTTATAATTATTATAAGAATATGATTATACTTCGGATGTTTAGAAAGGAACGAAATAAATGTATAAACCAATTACATTTTTGTTGAAATATATATTTAAAACAGCTGGGAAAGTAGAAGTGCAAGGAAGAGAAAAGCTACCAGAAGGTGGACCGTATGTTGTTGCATGTACACATACAAGTTTTATGGATGTATTAATGTTAGCTACAGGGATGTATCCAACTCAAATTCATTACATGGCCAAAAAAGAATTATTTGAAGGGAAATTCAAAAATTGGTTCTTTAAAAATGTAAATGCATTCCCTGTAGATCGTGCGAATCCAGGACCAAGTACACTTAAAATTCCATCACGTTTATTAAAAGAAGGAAAGGTAGTAGGGATTTTTCCGAGTGGAACAAGATCAGCGGAAGATGTTTCATTAAAAGCGGGTGCTGTGACAATTGCGATGCGTTCTAATGTTCCGTTAGTACCAGCAGCTTATGTTGGTCCATCAAGTGTAAAAGAATTAATAAAGGGGAAAAAGGCACAATTGATTTTTGGAGATCCAATTCAAATTGAGGCTGGGAAACAAATAGATCGAAAAACCGCTATGAAAATGATGACAGATCAATTAAATGAGAAGTTTGAGGAGTTAAAAGAAGCTTTGCAATTAAATCAAAAATAAGAAAAGACGACCGGGCATAGACGGTCGTCTTTTCTATTACTATTTATAATAAAGGGGAAAGGGGACACAAAGTTATACAAGCGTAGCGGCGTAAATAAAAGCAGTAAGAAGAAGCGAGCCACTAGCTAGTCCTAAAAAATCTAATTTGTTAAAAGTGATGTTATTCATAATATATTCTCCTTACTTGTTTAATGTAGAAGCAACAGCTTTTGCGTCGATAAGAGCGGAAAATACCATGCCCATTGTATTTAAGAAATTGTTCGTTTTCATTTTGTTCAGCATATTAATCCGCTCCTTTTCGAATAGTTGTTACCCTGTTTCTGACTCCATTGTATGAAATGTTGCGGAAAGTAACTATCGAATTAGCTTACAGAAAAATTACACTTTTGTAAGAGAAACGAATGAAGGTGTAATGATAAGAAGATTTGACATATGTTCATGAGATTCATTAAGTTAAAGGTAGAGGTGAGTGTATGGCTAATATTAAAGATATTGCAAAGATGGCGGGAGTTTCAGTTACGACTGTTTCGAGAGTGTTGAATGATCACCCATATGTAAGTGAAGAAAAAAGGAAAGCGGTTATAGAGATAGTTGAGAAATTGAATTACTCGCAAAACGCAAATGCTGTTCATTTATCAAAAGGAAAAACGAATATTGTTGGTGTGATTTTACCGTATATTAATCATCCGTGTTTTGATGCGATGGTGAGCGGAATGATGGAGACTGCGTTAGCGCATAATTACAGGGTGCTACTTTGCCAAACGAATTATAATAAAAAAGAAGAAATGAAAAGTTTACATATGTTAAAAACAAAACAATTGGATGGTCTTATTATTTGTTCACGTGCAAATGATTGGGAAACGATAGAACCGTATGCTTCTTACGGCGCAATAATTGCTTGTGAAGACAATGATATTTCAAACATCTCAAGTGTATATACGAATCATTCAGCGGCCTTTCAATTAGGAATGGATTATTTGATTGAGAAAGGTTATAAAAAAATTGGTTATTGCACGGGAAGGAAATTAGGGCCAAGTAGCCAAAAACGTTTTGATGTTTATAAACAGCAATTGCAATCTATAGACGAAGAGGTTAATGAAGAATGGATTTTTACAGAATGTTTTACACTAGAAGATGGTGTAAAAGTGGCTCATAAGTTAAAAGAGATGCAGGATCTTCCTGAAGCATTAATAGTAGCAGGTGATGAAGTTGCGATTGGGGTTATGACAGAGGTTGAAAAATTAGGGATTCAAGTTCCTGAGGATTTAGCGATTATTGGCTTTGATAATCAACCTATCTCGCAAGTGTTACAATTGACAACTATTGATCAAAATTTAAAGGAGATAGGGAAAACTGCTTTTGAAATGTTGCATAGAAAAGTGAATGACGAGAGTTCTGAACAAGAAAAGCTGGAAATTCCATACGAACTTGTGGAACGCTCTACAGTTTAATCGTAATCCGTTATGTGTATAATCGCATAACGGATTATTTTTTTGAAATATCTTTGACAGGAAACGCGTTTCATACTTTATAAAGGAGTTAAACCGGTCTGTAATAATCCATGGATTCTTTTCAAGTGTTAATGCAGTGAATAGAATTTGGAGGAATATGCATGAATGAACTTTTATCGAGTATGAAAAAGTATGTAGATGATGATGAAAAGATTCTGGCTTTTGTGGTAGGGATATTTGAGAAGGATAATTTTATATTATCGTATCAACATGGGGTTTTTGTTGCCACTACTAGACGTCTCCTTTTTTACGGGAAATTTCCGTACTATTCTTCAACATTTAAAGAGTATTCATATTTGCATATAGATAGCATAGATTTTTATCCGTATTTTGAATTTACTTGTAGTCATGAAACCATTCGCGCTAAGTATATTCAGAAAGGGAATGTGGAGCGATTTGTCCGTGCAGTTAGAGCAAATATGAATAATTAATCAACCCTCTGTTTAAACATAATATTTCAATTTTTAAGAGGGAAAATGCGGAATAAAAACCACTTCTAAACCTCTAGGAGATAGTGATACAATGTCAAATGGGGGGAGGGTATGAACTATGGTTAATCAACGTATAAAGGAAATAACACTAATTACAATTGGTTCATTATTATTCGCAATTGGTATTAATTACTTTGCAATTCCAAACCGTTTATCGGAAGGTGGAATTATTGGTTTAACGGTTGTTACGTACTACTTATTTGATTGGTCACCAGGAATTGTGAACTTTGCTATAAATGCAATTTTACTAGCTGTTGGTTATAAATTTTTTGATAAGAAAACAATGATTTATACAATTTTAGGGATTGTAGAAACATCTTTGTTTTTATACGTTACAGAACATATTGAGTATCATGTAAATAGTGATACATTATTAGCAGCTTTATTTGCTGGTTTATTTGTGGGCATTGGATTAGGCTGTATGTTCAAAGCCGGAGGTACATCGGGAGGATCAGCAATTTTAGCTCAGTTAGCAAATCAATATTTAGGTTGGAGTGTAGGGAAAGGCGTACTAATTATTGATATTGTTGTAATTGCTGGTTCTGTATTTATAATAGGGCAAGAAAAGGCGATGTATACACTTGTGGCTGTGTTCATTGGAGCGAAGGTGATTGATTTCATTGTAGAAGGAATGGACACAAAAACGGCTGTTACGATTATTTCGAATCAACCAGATTTAATTCGTGAAGCTATTACGAAAAATATGACACGCGGTGTTACTGTATTAGAAGGGCGCGGCGGATATACTGGTAAAAATAAAGAAGTTTTATATGTTGTTATTAATAAACAAGAGCTTGTTAAGTTAAAACAAGTTATTAGCCGGGTAGATGAAGATGCTTTCGTTGTTATACATGATGTACGTGATGTACTTGGCGGTGGCTTTAAAGCAAGCTAAAAGGTGAACGAGTAAATTCGTTCACCTTTTTTAATTCTTACAAAAATGTAAGTGTAATGTAATGAGATTCAATAGTAGATTTTATTCCCCCTTTTTAAAATGGATGTATATATATCCTGCAGAGGAGGAATGTTTATTATGAAGAAAAAAATGATCACTACTATAATAGCGATGATAGTGATAGTAGTAATGTTACTGCCTACGAAACTTGGACCGGTTATCGATAAATATAATCCATTTTATAAGACGAAAGAATACTATACGGTTGTGAATACAATTGGTCAGCATATCGGTGATGAGTGGTATGAATATGAATTTATTGCATTCGATGAACGTGGTAGAGAGCAGAAAATAAAGAAAACGGTTAAGCATATGTTAAAGAGAGATGAAGCATTAAAGGTTTTTGCAAAAGGGCGTTACGGTGAGTCCATTGAAGAGATTGAGGTTGCAAATATTCCTATAAATGCGAAGAGTAAACTTTTAACGGTGAGATAGCGAAATATACCCCCAGCTATTTTTTGTCGAAAATAAAAATACTGGGTAAGGGTATTTTTAAGGTTAACAAAAAAGCCTTAGTCCATATTGAAGTGACCCCCGAAAGTTAGACAGGTCGTTTCATTAGGCAGCCTCTAGGGTATGAGCCCGGTATTGTACTGGGCTCATACCCTTTAATTTTGCCTTAATTCTTTTATGATTATAGTATTCTATATACTTTGCTAATTCTTGTTTGAAATGTGTTATACTTTCAAATTCTTTTCGATACAGAAATTCCGATTTCATAATACCGAAGAAATTTTCAATAACGGCATTGTCATAACAGTTTCCTTTGCGAGACATACTTTGAGTTATGCCACAATTCTTAAGAGAATGGCGGTATTGTTTCATTTGATAGTGCCAACCTTGATCAGAGT
>NZ_QJTG01000026.1:0-53634 GCF_003217275.1 Bacillus sp. 196mf | reverse complement strand
GCAGAGAATGGAAAAGTTCTAGCGGGTGCGGAATTTAAATTAAAGAACGAAGCTGGTCAAGTAGTTGGAGAAGCGAAAACAACGAATAAAGACGGTGTTGTGAAATTCGAAAGCTTAGTGCCAGGAAAGTATACGTTAGAAGAAACGAAAGCACCAGAAGGTTATAAAGCGTTAGAAGTAACAGTAGAAGTAAATGTTGTAGCAAATGAAGTAGTAAAACAAGAAGTTATGAATGAAAAAGTGAAAGAAGAAATTACAGGTCAATTAGAAATTACAAAGGTAGACGCTAATAATACAAATAAAATATTAGCAGGCGCAGTGTTTGAAATTTGGAAAGACGGAACAAAAATCGACACATTAACAACAAATAAGAGCGGTAAAGCGACTTCTAAGAAGTTAGAACCAGGAGATTACACTTTAAAAGAAATCCAAGCGCCAGAAGGATATACTTTATCCGATAAGGAAATGAAATTTACGATTTCTAATGAAAAAATTGAATTTGTAAAACTTCAAATTACAAATAAAAAAGATACAGAAAAAGGTCCGGAAAAACCAGGTGAAGGAACAGAAAAACCAGGTGAAGGAACAGAAAAACCAGGTGAAGGAACAGAGAAGCCAGGTGAAGGAACAGAGAAGCCAGGTGAAGGAACAGAGAAGCCAGGTGAAGGAACAGAGAAGCCGGGTGAAGGAACAGAGAAGCCAGGTGAAGGAACAGAAAAACCAGGTGAAGGAACAGAGAAGCCAGGTGAAGGAACAGAAAAACCAGGTGAGGGAGTAGAAAAACCTAATTTACCAGAAAAAGGACAAGGTTCTTCTAATAATCAACAACTTCCAGCTACAGGACACAATACGAATTACGTTCCATTCATCGGTTTTATGCTTCTGTTACTAGGAATACGTTTAAGATTCATGGCTAAAAATAGTTAAAAGATGTATAAAAGGCATCAGAGATTATACAATCTCTGATGCCTTTTAAATTAATACAGATAAATATTTTAAGCTTCAATTACGCTAAGCATTCTGTTTATAAATGCAGCTGCGTGTGCACGTTGTGATGGTCCTTTTGGTACGAATTGATTAAATTCATTACCTTTTACAATTCCATATCCATACACTCTTTGTACTTCTTCTTTAGCGTAAATTAAGTTTTGGTCTACGAATGGTAGTTCAACTTGTTTTGCAAAAATACCAGCGTGTTTTAGAGAACGATCAATCATAATAACAGCTTCTTCGCGTGTAATTGTAGTATTTGGATCAAATGTATTATCACCACGTCCGCGGATTATGCCTGCGCTTGCTGCACGATTAATACCGTCTCTTAAAGATGGGTGTACTTGTTCTAAGTCTGTGAACTTAGCGTTTCCACTTGGTAATTGTAAAGCACGAGTAATTAGTGTAGCAAATTCAGCACGCGTTACAAGACGTTCTGGGAAGTACTTGCCGTTCCCTTCTCCTTGCATAATGCCTCTAGCTGCTAATTGACGAATGTCTTGTTCATACCATCCACCTGTAATGTCATCAGTTACGGGATTTTTTTGGTTTTCCTTATAGTATGTTTCAGTTCCTTTTAAGAAAGCATTCCATTGTCCGCGTTGAATCATAAACGCAGGGCAGTTTTTTCCTGACCAAAATTGATGTTTTTGGACCTTATCTAGAGAAATATTTAAGTCGTTCATTAAATAAGCTGCCAATTTACGGGCATTTTCTACCGCTTTTTCATAGTTTCCATCTTGATTAACGGCAATTTCAATTCCGATAGATTCATAGTTTCCAGTTTTATTTCCAGCATGCCATCCAACTTCATTTACCGGAAGATGTTGATAAATTTCTTTATCATCTACTGTGAAATGCCAAGATGCGGCGCGATCAGCTGTTCCGCGTGCTTGGTTATCTAAGAATTTTGCATGATTTAGAGCATTAGCACCTTTCGCTGTATTAGCCGTTTCGTGAATCGTAATATATTTAGGTACCATCGGGTAGCCAGGGCGAATATCGTCATTTCCTTTTGGGACAATCATTTCTTTAAATGTAACGCCATAAATATTGTTTGTTTGTAGAGCTTCCGGAACTCTCAATAAACTATTTTTAGCAGTACGACTGTTTTTTAGTAATGAAGCTTTTGTACCTTCAAATGTAGCAGAAGGTGCATAAATCCATTTTGCTGTTTCGTTTATTTGGACTTTAAACCAATTTCCAGCTTGTTCAGTAGGAGTAATGACTTGTGGTTGTAGTTTCCCTTCTTCTTTAAACGATTGGAACGGAAGGGCATGTATGGAAGCTTCTTCTTTTACGATTAATTTTTGGTTAGATAGTTTATGAATCTCTTGAACTTCTAAGCTATTATCATTGTTATCTATCCATCCAGCGCCAGTTGGCGTCGTTATGTAGTAAGCATTTCCTTTTTTCTTTGTCGCCGTTACGACTTGTTCTGTAATCTCGATATTCGATTTGTTTTTTAAATCATTCGCGGTATATAATGAATGCTTTTTTGAAGTGTATAGTAGGAATTGGCCAGTAACCTCGATATCTTCTTCATGAGTACTATGCTCATTAACATGCTCCTTAATACTTTTAAAAACTTGATCCTCCGTATATACTTCGGCGGATTTTTCAGCACTCTCTGCAAATGAATAAGTAGGTGCAAGAACAGTTTGTAATGCAAGAGAGAGAGTTAATACACTATAAAATTTCTTTTTCATATTTTTTTTTAACACATTAGATTATAAAATCTAGTGTTAACATTCCTCCTTTATATATTGTATTTTCGCTATGTAACGATTTTTTGTACTAATAAATTTTAACAAGAGAAAATCATGATGTCTATATACATGAGCGATATTCATAAAAAGAATTATTTGAAAAAATGTAAGAGAAACAGGTAAAACCTTCTGTATTGACCTGTAAACGCCCTTCAAGTAAACTAAAGAGAGTTTGCAAATGAAAAGGTGATAATGTGTTAATTTCAATTAAAACGTTACAAGATGATCGTTTTTTACGTCCGCTACAAAATATTGGCGGCTTATTTTTTGAAGATAGTACGATTGGATTTGAACAAGAGGAAGCGAATCTGATCGTTGATATACACATTGAGGATAATGTGAAAGCATCCGCTCGATTAACGGATGTTAGCACAGGAAATGTGTATGAAGCAACATTCTCGAAAGATTTATCTGCTTTCACAGATGAAAAAGAGCGTATGAAGCAAGTGAAGCATGTTGTTTCTTATGTATATCTTTCTGTTCTTCAGCAGTTAACTGGACTTGAACAAAGCTGGGGTATTTTAACGGGAGTACGTCCGACGAAACTTCTTCATAAAATGCTTCAAAATGGTATGTCAAAAGAAGAAGCGCATCAAGAACTTCGTGAAAGTTATTTAATTCATGAAGAGAAAATTGAACTTCTTCAGCGTATTGTTGATTGCCAATTAGCAGTTGTTCCGGATTTATACCGTTTGAAAGAAGAAGTAAGTATTTATATCGGTATTCCGTTCTGCCCAACGAAATGTGCATACTGTACATTCCCGGCTTATGCGATTAATGGACGCCAAGGGTCTGTTGATTCGTTCTTAGGTGGTTTACATTATGAAGTTCGTGAAATTGGTAAGTTTTTAAAAGAAAAAGGTGTGAAAGTTACGACGATTTATTATGGCGGCGGTACACCTACAAGTATTACAGCAGAAGAGATGGATATGCTGTATGAAGAAATGTACGAAGCGTTCCCAGACGTGAAAAATGTACGTGAAGTAACAGTTGAGGCAGGTCGTCCAGATACGATCACGCCAGCCAAGCTAGAAGTGTTAAATAAATGGAACATTGACCGTATTAGTATTAATCCACAGTCATACCATCAAGAGACACTAAAAGCAATTGGACGTCATCATACTGTAGAAGAAACAATCGAGAAATACCATTTAGCTCGTGAAATGGGAATGAACAATATTAATATGGACTTAATTATTGGTCTTCCTGGTGAAGGGTTAGATATCTTCAAGCATACGTTAGATGAAACAGAAAAGTTAATGCCAGAATCATTAACAGTTCATACGTTATCATTTAAACGTGCTTCTGAAATGACGCAAAACAAACGTAAATATAAAGTAGCAGGTCGCGAAGAAATTACAGCGATGATGCACGAAGCAGAAGAATGGACGCAAAAGCATAATTACGTACCATATTACCTATATCGTCAAAAGAATATTTTAGGTAACTTAGAGAACGTTGGTTATGCAATGCCGACGCAAGAAAGTATTTACAACATTGTCATTATGGAAGAAGTACAATCAATTATCGGACTTGGTTGCGGTGCATCAAGTAAATTTGTTCATCCGAAGACGGGGGCAATTACGCACTTCGCGAATCCGAAAGATCCAAAATCATATAACGATGGCTTCGTAAAATATACAGAAGATAAATTGAAAATTTTAGAAGAGCTATTCGCATAAGAAGAAAGAGGTTGTTCCGAGTCGGAACAACCTCTTTTTATCCTGCAGTAACGGGGGGCCGATTATATCTTGTCAGTTTTTGTCGGTAAGTCGATATATTCGAAAAATCGCCGATATAATTTCATTTACCGTCTAGCGGTATCGTATGTAAAACTATGTCGATAATAATCAGAAAAATTAGTCAAAACATTGAAGGACAATGTCTACTTATAGACGAAATGATAGATTTATGAAAGAGAAAAGGGGGAAATTGTTGGCATGTACATGACGATAGGGAGAATTTTTGATTTATCTGTTGGTAAGTATACGAATAAAGAGGCGTTAGTGGAACCTGAAAAAAATATTCGCTGGACATATAAACAGTGGGATGAACAAATAAATAAAACGGCACACGCTTTATTAGAAGACGGAGTAAGAAAGGGAGATACAGTATCTGTTTACTTATATAACTGCCATGAATTTGTAAACGTTTACTTAGCTTGTGCGAAAATTGGTGCAATTTTTAATCCGATTAACTTTCGCTTAAAGGCGAAAGAAGTATCTTATATTCTTCAGGACGCATCCTCGAAAGTCGTTGTCTTTGAAAAAGCAGTTGAGTCAACTGTTGCTATCATTGAACGAGATTTTCCAAATACATCTTTTTGGTCTATAGAAAACGATAAACCTTCCTATGCAAGTTCCTACCATGAAAAAGTGAATGCAGCATCTTCTGAGAAAGTAAATATCGAAATTGATGAAATGGATTATTGTTCAATGCTTTATACGAGCGGTACGACAGGTCATCCGAAAGGCGTGTTACATCGTCATCGTGAAATGGCTGAGCATAGTATGATTTGTACGTATTTCCTAAAATATAATAGAGATAGCGTTGGGCTTGTTGTTGCGCCTTTATATCACTGTGGTGAATTAAATGCCGGAATCATACCACGCATTCAAGTTGGCGGAAAAAATGTCATTTTGCATCATTTTGATACAGAAACAGTATTACATACGATTCAAGAAGAAAAGATTACGACGTTCTTTGCAGCACCGACGATGTGGAATATGTTGTTGCAAAAAGATTTAACTCAGTATGATTTAACTTCAATGAAAATCGGTATATATGGCGGAGCGGCAATGGCACCGGCGTTAGTGAAGGAATGTAAAGAACGTCTTTATATTGACCTTGTTCAAATATACGGAATGACAGAAATGGGACCAGTTGTGGCGTTTCTCGTAGAGGAGGATCAAATTACGAAAGCTGGTTCAGCAGGCACGCCATGCTTTAGTCATGAAGTTCGTATTGTGAAACCGAACGAGGATGCACCGGCAGAACCAGATGATGTATTACCTCCATATGAAGTAGGAGAAATTATTTTACGCGGCCCAACTATGATGGCTGGCTATCATAATCGCGAAGAGGCAAATAAAAAATCGATGTATAAAGGATGGTATCATTCTGGTGATTTAGGATACTTTGATAAGGATGGTTATTTATTCGTTGCAGATCGTGTTGATGATATGGTAATTAGCGGTGGCGTAAATATTTACCCTCGTGAAATTGAAGATTTCCTTCATAGTCATCCCGGTATATTAGATGTGGCGGTACTTGGTGAGCCAGATGAATTATGGGGAGAGCGTGTTGTAGCAGTTATTGTGAAGAAAGATGAAACAATAACAGAAGCTGATTTAGAAACGTATTGCAAAGAAAGTGACGAATTAGCAGATTATAAGCGTCCACGTCATTATTTATTTGTAGATGAACTCCCACGTAATGCGAGCGGGAAGTTGCAGAAGTTTGTGCTGAGGGAGTCACTGAAAGGTGCGAAAAAATAGAAAATGAAGGATGCCCCATATCTATGGGGTATCCTTCATTTTTCTGTATTAAACAGAAGAAACAATATCTTTTTCAATTCTCATTTCTTCTTGGTGAAGGTTAATTAGCGCATTTGAAATAAGGTGGAAAAACAAAATGGATGTAATGTCCAAAAAGAAAAGACACCTTAAGGTGCCTCTCTCCGACTTGAACCATTTCATTTCATACGAATCGGAATCTATCCGTATTACCATTACCCCTTTGTTATGAGTGTAAACACACACTATAAAGCAGAATCGTCTATATACACTAGATTGTTAGTTCACAAAAGACAAGAGATTTGAGATCAATATCGAAGTGACGCCACATCCCCTATAATAATTGATATGTTACGCCTTTTAAAAGAATCTGCTTTATAGAACGTGCCCACAAGTTATATTTTAATACATATAATATTCATTTAGTGTATTTTTTAATGAATATGTATAATTACATAAACTGTATGAAAAAAAAGAGAGTATACTCTAACATTTTGTAATAAAGATAAAGCCCGCTTACGGAATAGGGGGCTTTTCTTACTTTTTATAGATATTTATTCCAATTATATTATCAGATGAATCTAAACGAATATAAACGTCAGCTGATAAAAGGTGTGCATTATATATTCGTTGTTTATATGTTGATATCTCGAAGCGTTTTCCATTTAATTCACATTCTAGAATAATCATATCGCCATGTTCTTTCCAATTTATTAATTTAGCAGTTGTATTCATATAAACCTCCTCTGAATCATTTTATGAAAATTAATAGAGATAGTGTGAGAAAGGAGTTTATATAACAAAAAAAGACACCTTAAGTGTCTTTTTTGATTACTATAAAAGTCGTTGGATGAAATAGGTTTCTATTTTTATTTACGTGAAAACCCTTCTTCATCAAGGTATTCCGCAGCTTCTGGATAAGAGTTGAATGTACCGTCTAAGTTTACACCAGCGTACACGTTCCACATGTCATCCTCTGAAATAAGAGTAAGAATATGACCATCTTCGTTCTGCCATTCTTCTTCTTTTGCAGGTTCTACAGGTGCTACTACTTCTTCTTGTGATAGAAGGTCAATTGATTTCTCAATTACTGAACGTAACTCTTCTGCTGAAAACTCACGGATGTTAACCATACCCTTATCATCCGTTTTGTAACCTTTAATACCGCTTGCATACACAAATCCATTTCCATTTGGGTGTAAATGAAATACAACGTTCTTTTTATCTAAACGACTTTCTTCAAAGTGGAAGTTTACACGTTTTAATGATACGTTCTTTCTTTCTAGTTCTGGGAAAGATTCAATAATCGATAATTTTTCTTCAAAAGTTAGCATAGTGCCTCCAAGTATATAGTAAAAGATTTAATTTGTTCATTATAGCATAGTTGCAATTGTTTCCAAAGATAAGGGGGAAACTTTTCATTGAATACGTTTACGTCACGAGAATGTAAAAAGTGAGCTAACGAATGTATCTTTTTAGGTGTACAATGGAACATGGACTTTATACAAAGGTGGTTTTTTTATGTTTCAAAAAATAGCAAAGGAATGTTTAGCAGGATTTACTGTTGCGATTGTTGCGTTACCACTTGCGATTGCATTTGGTATTGCTGCGACAGGAACGTCTGAGGGAGCGCTTGTTGGATTGTATGGTGCGATTTTTGCAGGTTTATTCGCAGCGTTATTTGGCGGGACACCTGGGCAAGTAACGGGGCCAACTGGACCGATTACCGTTATCGCAACAGGAGTTATTGCGACGCACGGGTTAGAGGCAAGTTTTATTGCCTTTATGATGGCAGGGTTATTTCAAATTTTATTCGGTGTATGTAAGCTCGGTTCTTACGTTCGATATATTCCGTATCCTGTCGTTTCAGGATTTATGAATGGTATTGCATTAATCATTATTTTAGGCGAAATAAAGCACGTACAAAATAGTTTTCTACTTGTTGTGTTAACGATTATTGTAATGATTGTTTCTGGTAAATGGATTAAGGCGATTCCATCTAGTTTAGTAGCACTAGTCGGTGTGACAGCTTTGCTACCTTTATTTTCTTCCCTACTTGAAGGACTTACAGTAAATTTACCGATTATCGGAAATCTTTCATTAAACAAAGTAATTGAAAAGATTGGAATCATTCCAGAAGCGATGCCTACGCTTCATATTCCATCTTTAAGTGGAACAGGAATAGCAGCACTTATTTTACCAGCGCTTAGTATTGCTTTATTAGGATCGATTGACTCGTTGTTAACATCGGTCGTAATGGATAATGTGACAGGTACACGTCATAAAAGTAATAAAGAGCTCGTTGGACAAGGTATCGGTAATATGATGAGCGGATTGTTTGGTGGATTAGCAGGTGCAGGTGCGACTGTAAGGTCTATCGTGAATATAAGAAGTGGCGGTAAAACGGCACTTTCGGCATGTATGCATAGTGTTATCTTATTCATTTTTATTATGGGTCTTGGTTCGGTCGTACAATATATTCCACTTGCTGTATTATCAGGTATTTTAATTTTAACTGGTATTGGAATGTTCGACTGGGAAAGCATGAAAAAGATGCATGTCGCGCCTAAAGGTGATGTCGTTGTTATGCTAGTAACGATGATTGTGACGGTGAAGTTCGATTTAATGATTGCTGTTGCATTCGGTATTATTCTTTCATTCATCATATATATGGTGAAATGTAAAGAACGTAAAACTTCTATCGTAAAAGAAAGAGAAGAAACGTATACGATTCAAGGACCGCTCTCTTTCTTATCAGTAGATCGTATTTTCTCTACTTTACAAGATGTGAAGTCACCGGTTGTTTTACGTATGAAAGATGTGCGTTATATGGATGTATCAGGAGCTATGGCATTATTAAATTTTGTTGAGCAATCAAATAAAGTAGGAGCAAGTGTAAAGCTTGAGCAAGTACATCCGAGTATTGAAAAAACAATCATAGTAATGGCAAGCGATGAACAGAAAGAACAATTGAAAATCTTAAGTGCTTAGATGGTAATTAGAATATCTCACAATCTTACATACATTATAATGTAGAGTTGTGGGATATTCTTATAATGTTTTTAGTAATATGCACTGCAGTGATAGAGAAGAGCTCTTTTTGAGTAACGAAAACAGTTATAATGTGTACATATAATGGAAGGAATTAGAAATTAGAGTGTGAAGAGATAGGCGTAAATTGGTTCTCTTTTCTATTTTGTAAAAAAAACCAAGTATTCAACCTATAATAAATTTGTTATGATAACCAATGGGATAAAGTGAATCCCTATCGTTTAAAACAATATGTTTGAGAGTATATGTATAAAAGAAAAGAGAAAAAATATGAATAAAACATTTGTAAAAGGAGCGGCGATTTTAACAATTACAACCTTTTTGTCAAAATTGCTTGGTAGTTTTTTTCAAATTCCATTACAAAATATTGCAGGAGATGAAGTGCTCGGTATTTTCCGCCTTGTTTTTCCTGTATATATGATTGCTCTTACATTATCGGTAGCCGGAGTTCCACTTGCAATTTCGAAATTAATTGCAGAGTTGAACGAAAAAAATAAGCAAAAGGAAATTGCGAAATTATTTACATCAGCGTCAATTATAGGGATAGCGTTTGGCGTTTTCGGCTGTTTAGTCATTGTATTATTTTCTATTGAAATTGCAAATATGCTTGGTGGACAAGAAACTAGAATGCCGTTGCTTATTACTTCATTAGCATTACTCATTGCTCCATACATGGCAGTTTATAGAGGGTATTTTCAAGGTTTCGGTGATATGAAACCAACAGGGGTATCACAGGTCATTGAGCAATTTGTACGTGTGTTTTTTATGTTAATAATTGCTTACATACTAGTATCATGGGATAAGAGTAATACTGTTATTACTAGTGGTGCGATGGTTGGCTCTTTTCTTGGAGTCATTAGTTCCCTTATATATTTGCGTATAAAATATAATAGAAGTCCATACTACAATAAAAGCAATTCCTATTCACTCCGAGATTTAAGAGAAAACGGCAAAAAGATATTGCGGGTATCGATCCCAATCGCTATCGGAGCTTTATCAATGCCACTTTTAAATTTAGTAGACTCGCTTACAATACCGCATGTATTACAAGGATCATCAACAGAAATTCAAGAACAATTTGGAATATACAGTCGCGGTTTTGCATTCACGCAAATAATTGTTATTTTTGCAAGTGCAATTGTATTTCCGTTAATACCACTCTTAACTTCCGCATTGGCCAAAAGAGATATAAATTTGGCGAAAATAACAATTCAAAATACAAATCGACTAGCGCATGTTTTGACAGCACCGTTAACAATATGGTTGATGGCATTAACAGTACCGTTAAATGTCGGATTGTTCACAGACGTAAAAGGCAGTAGTATGTTAACAGTTATGATTGGCAGTTCGTATTTTACTGCGGTTATGGTATTATCAATAGGTGTTTTACAGGGCATTAATCGTTCTGCACAAGCTGCATGGATTGTTATTGGTGCGAGTTGTGTGAAAGTCGTGTTAAACATAATGTTCGTGCAGAAGTTTGGCATAGATGGAGCGGCGTATAGTACATTCATTACTTACGTATTGATTTGTATTGTAAATCATTTGTATATTCGAAGCTATATTGCCTATTCTATTCATTTAAAAAGCTTTTTTGGTGTGCTAGCAATAGCATCTATTTTAGGACTAGGATTGTATGAACTATTTAATGTGATAGATGTTACATCTTCAAGAATTATGACGTTATTATTCAGTGGTATAGCATTAAGTATTACAACCATTTTGTATGGTGTATGTGCTTTGAAATTAAAATGGATATCAATAAAAAAATACCATTTTTGAAAAGATAAATATAGAAAATTAATTTTTTATTAAAATTCATATGAGCTGATAAAGAGGAAACTATGTAGGGTATTAAGTGTTTAGGTAAGGAATGGGTACCAGTTTATGTTAGATGAAATAAACGGTTACCTAGTTTTGGAGGAGATTTAGGGTGCGTTTAGTCTTATCAGGATATTATGGTTTTTATAATGTTGGAGACGAGGCGATTCTACAATCAATTATTGAATCGTTAAGTAAAGAGAACCCGGATATAGAACTAGTAGTACTATCAAATGATTCTAAATATACAAAGGAAATGTATGGTGTAGAATCGGTAGATCGCTGGGATATAAAAGCTGTTTATCATGCGATCAAAAACAGTGATGGAGTTATTAGTGGTGGCGGGAGCCTTCTTCAAGATCAGACAAGTACGAAGAGTATTCTATATTATACGGGTATTATGGGACTCGCTCGATTATTAAAAAAGCCGTATTATATTTATTCACAAGGAATAGGTCCAATTACAAAAGGATATAATCGTCTATTAGTAAAATGGAACTTGTCAAAAGCTTCCTATGTATCAGTTCGAGATGAGGATTCGTTTTTATATTTAAAAGGACTTGGCATAAAAAACGATATTGAAATTGTTCCAGACCCTGTTTTAACATGGAAACGGACAAAACAATCGGATTGGTTGCAAAAGCATTCGATACATGGAAAAGTAATCGCGGTTAGTGTGCGTTATTGGAATGCAAAAGAAGATTATATAAAAAAATTAGCTGCGGCATTAAAAAAATTAAAGCAAGAAGGATACCAAATTCTATTTGTTCCAATGCATGAGCCATTTGATCAAAAAGCTTCGCGTGAAGTAGTAGACTTAATGGGAGAAGAGACGTATATGCTTCCATATAAAATGGATATCGACGAGAAAATATTCATTTTATCACAATGTTCATTACTAATTGGTATGCGTCTTCATGCACTAGTTTTTTCTGCTGTAGCCAAAACTCCAATGGTCGGGATTTCATACGATCCGAAAATTGATTCGTTTTTAAGTCAAGTGAATCAGCCAGTTATAGGAAGTGTGGATGGCGAATGGAGTGCTGAATATTTATATGAAATTGCGAAAAAGCAATTAATGCAACAAGGAACTGTGCAGCAAGAGTTACAATTGACAATAGATGAGCTTCGGTTGCAAGGCAAACAGGCAACAAAGAAACTCATTGATCATATGGAAAAAGGCACTTTATTAAAAAAGTAAAGTGTCTTTTATTTTGTTTTGAATGTAATGAAAATTCTAATTAAAAAACGTTTTATTTTAATTCCTATTTATTATGCTAAAATGATTGTGAGTATTATATAATCAAATTTGTGATAATAAATTAGTAGATTACGAGGAGGATAACCTTGAAGACTTTTTCAAAAGGTATAACAGCAGTGGCATTAACGGGATCATTACTTTTAACTCCTATTTCAAGTTATGCGGCAAATGATGATATTACAGGACATATGTTTGAGACGCATATGCGCTCACTTATTACTAAAGGAGTTTTAATGGGGTATGGAGACAATGTATATGCGCCTGATAAATTAGTAACAAGAGCAGAGTTTGCTACATTCATAGCAAGGGCTTTAAATTTACCGAAAGCTGATTCGAATTTTGAGGATGTGCCGAAGACTTACGGTTTATATGATGGTGTAAGTAGAGCATATGGAGCGAAAATTATTAATGGTCGTACGAACGAGACATTCTCACCAAATGATGTGATTACACGTGAAGAAATGTCGATAATGGTAAAGCGAGCGTTAGACTATAAAAATATTAAAGTAGCTGTAAGTCCGCTTACCTTTACTGATAAAGATAGTATTAACTATAAAGAGCATGTGCAAGTTATGGTGGCTACTCAAATTATTAAAGGGTATCCAGAAGATAATACATTTAGACCACATTTATCAGCTACAAGAGGGATGGCTTCAGCTATGTTGGATCGTATGCTTCAGACGATTGAAAAAAACGGAAATAGCAATCCTGTAGAAACTAAGAAATATGTTGTGACAAATGTAAGAGAAAACGGAACAGAGCAAGAAGTAGAGCGCTATAATACGTATAAAGAAGCGGTTACGGCTGCTCAAAATAAAGGTATGAATGCGGTAAAATACGAGAACGAATTTTTATGGATTAAAGATGGTTTTGCAAGTGCGAAAAGAATAACTGGGCAAAACATCATTAATATTTATGATGAGAATTTGTCAACAGTATATACGTATATTCAGTATGGAACGGAATTGAAAGTGTTAGAAGTTGGCGAAGATCGTGTGAAAGTTCAACTTTCTGGTTTGACAGGTTATGTGAAGAAGAATGAAATCACTTTAATTCCTACAAATGAAATGAAACAGTCGTCTTATTATGTGAAATCAGATGGATATTTATACCATAAATATTATACATATAATACAAGTTCACCTGGATATACAGAATTTAGATATGGTGTGGCACCTTCTTTCATGAAGCAAGGACAGCAAATGTATAGTGTAGATGGAAAGACATTCGGAGACGAAACTTTCTATCAATATTTCAATTATTTATCATTACGTTCGAAAACAGATTATACAGCTGAACAACTAGATAGTTATGTGAAATCGATTAAGCCAGACTCTCCATTAATTGGTTTAGGAAAGAAATTTAAAGAAGTAGAAAGCAAGTATAATGTAAATGCATTATTCTTATATTCATTAGCAATTCATGAAAGTTATTATGGAACAAGCGCTCTTGCAAAAGACAAAAATAATTTATTTGGTTTAAAAGCAACAGACGATAGTCCATATGGTAACGGAGAAGCATTCAATTCAAAAGAAGATTGTATTGAACATGCAGCAAAATTATACATGAATGAAGGATATTTAAATCCAGGACATTGGCGTTATACAGCAACATATACAGGTGATAAAGCTGCTGGTTTAAATGCGAAATATGCATCTGATGCGAACTGGGGTAAAAAAGTAGCGGGGCATATGAACCGTTTTGATTCTTATTTAGGTAAAAAAGAATACAACAAGTACAAACTTGCACGTGTGATGAATAACGTGGAAGTGAAAAAGAATCCTAGTATATCAAATGAGCGACTGTATCGTTTAAATACAAATGTAGTTGTCACAGTTACTGGTGAAGAAATAATAAATGGAAAAGCGTGGGTTAAAGTTATTTCAGATAATCCTACTGTAACAGAAGCGTATATTGCAAAAGAAAGCTTAGAATACGTAAAACATTAATTAAATAAAAAAGAAGGTGCTACTGACATTTCGTAGCACCTTCTTTTTTATTCAATTTCAAAATCAACAATGATATAAGCGAGTATAACAACGAAGAAAATACTAACGGCTGGCGCTGTTAATACGTGGCCAGACATAAAGCCAATGCCAAGTGATAGAATGAGTGTGCTCGCTAATAGCATATACTTTACGGTCATGATTTTCTTAAAGTTTGTGATCATGCGGATGAATAATTTAATACCAAAGTATAGAAGTGGTATTAAGTAAATAAGGAAACCGACAATTCCAAAGGCGAAAAATAGGTCATGGAAGTCCATTTCAATTAATTTAATTTTATCTGTGTAGTTACCAGCGTAACCCATTCCGAATAGTTTTTGTGAAAGCGGTGCGTCTTTATAGTACTGTTTGTATGTTTTTAAGAATTTGTCGCGATCACTGTAAATCAAACTTTTCATTTCAGAATCTGTAAGTTCACCTTTTGCATGTTTTTTTGTATCTTCTGGATCTTCTTTAATTACTTTTCCTTCTTTTCGATCTTTTTCTTCTTGTACTGATTTTTTGTATTCATATATTTGCATGTGAATGCCCATATTTTTTGCGATAGGAGTATGCGGTGTAAGAACAATTAAACCTCCTAGTATAACTGCGGCAACAACGGTATTTACAATATGTGTGAATCCTTTTCTTTCTTTTTTACGATTTATCATGTACTCAATGAATGAGAAGAAAAGTGCTACGCCTAATGTAATCACAATTGCGCCATATCCGACTTTCGTTCCGACCATAATACTTGCATACATCGCAAGTATTGTTGGAATCCAGTAATATATTTTCGAGAAAGAAGTTGTTTTATGAATCGAATATAAGACAATGATTGGGAACATAATGGCGAAAAGAGAACTTAAATCATTTCCAGCGAAGAACCAACCTCTTGAACCGATTTTTGAGTGAGGATAGCTTGGGAAATCCGTTCCAGTTTGCATTGCGACAATCATTGTGATGCTTAAAATTAAAGTTGCATATAAGAAATATGTAATGATTTTATGAAATACATACTCTTTATTTTTTAGCTCTTTAAAGGCGATAATATATCCAAACAGTAGCACAATTGGATATACGCTCTTTAAAATGAATTTAACTTCTTCTCCAAATGAAACTGGAGATTTAACCATCATATTATTTACAAGACCGATTGCGAGTGCGATTCCGAGTAAACATAAATAGAGGATGTACTTTTTCGCATCTTGTTGTTTGTGATGAAGAAGTAGGTATCCTAATGCAAGAAGCATAAAGGCGAAACGGACTACAACTCCAACTGTTGCGCTCATGTGTAATATATAGATTGAAAAAGATGTTAATAAATCTAAAATTGGTTGAAACACAATGAATAGCAATAGGAAATGTGGGAAGTAGTTATCCGTTTGTTTCAACTTATTAACCATATGTTCCTCCAGTTCTTCATTCCTTTATTACAACACCCAAAAGATGGGTATAAAGCCTTTTTTACATAGTAAGGCGAATGAATTTCAATATTTGTTTTTTTATCAAACTTAAGAATACACCATTTCATTGTAATGGTAAATAGATGAAAAGCATGGATAAACCGACTTTAATTTCTATATTTTTCAACGGAATTGTATGTTTTATACGGTATATGTACAAATTGCGAGATTATTAGACAGAAAATTGAGAAAAAAGAAGGATTTTTCAATGGTTCTCTATAATTATATAAGTATAATCTTTATGGAGAAAAGAGGGGTATATATAATGGAAATAACAAGTAAAACAGAATCTGTCGTTGTGAAATATGAAGGCCACGTTGCAACGGTTATGGTCAATCGCCCAGAGGTGTTAAATGCGTTAGATGAGCCGACATTAAAAGAGTTATTACAAAAGTTGAAAGAAGTAGCGGAAAGTTCTGCGCATATCGTTGTGTTATGTGGGAACGGCCGTGGTTTTTCTGCGGGTGGGGATATTAAATCGATGCTTTCAAGTAATGATGAAAGTAAGTTTGATGGCATTATGAATACTATTTCTGAAGTTGTCGTGACGTTATATACGATGCCAAAGCTTGTTATTAGTGCAATTCATGGACCAACTGCAGGTCTTGGGTTAAGTATTGCGTTAACAGCTGATTATGTAATGGCGGATATATCATCTGTTATTGCGATGAACTTTATTGGAATCGCTTTAATTCCAGATGGAGGCGGTCATTTCTTCCTTCAAAAGCGCGTCGGTGAAAATATGACGAAGCAAATTATTTGGGAAGGTAAGAAATTATCAGCGACAGAAGCGCTTGATATCGGCTTAATTGATGAAGTAATCGGCGAAGATTTCCAAACGGCTGTGAAGCAAAAAATTAATGAATGGTCACAAAAACCGATTAAAGCAATGATTCAAACGAAGCAAATTTTATGTGAAGTAAATCGCTCTAATTTAGAGCAAACATTGCAATTAGAGAAGCGTGGTCAATATGCAATGAGACAAACAGCGGATCATAAAGAAGGAATTGCTGCGTTTTTAGAGAAACGTTTACCAGCATTTAAAGGGGAATAAAGTGAAGTGAGGATTTTGTCCATTCCTCACTGATTATTAGCTCGTTAATTCGGGATAAAGGGGAGAAAGTGCTAACACATTTTAGTATAATTGTGTTAGCACTTTTTTTAAGGAGTAATACATGAAGAAAATGATCGGTGTTATTACTATTATTTTGCTTACATATTCTGCTTTGCATAGTACACCATCTTTGGCAGTTCGGACTGCGTTGTTTTTTGAGGGACATCCAAGTGTTGCATTTTCTGATGGGGTGACGAAAGAAAAAGATGTGAAAAAAGAAGCGATTCTAGATGAGTATCAAACTCTATATGGTAAGGACGAAGACTTAGAGCACTATTTCTTTCCACATGTAAGAGCACATGGATCAGGAATTGATATGTTAAGTGCGTGCGTGAAGAAAAAATGGTTTTTCTATAAAGCAGAGCTCGGATGTTATTAAATATAGGAGGATGAATGATGTCAGCATATAACAAGTTAGTAAGAGATCGTGTTCCAGAGAAGATTTTAATGTCTGGAAAAACGTATACAGCACAAAAATTAACAGGGCAAGCATACATACAGGCTTTAGCGAAAATTGGAACGGAAGAAATTCGTGAATTTGCTTCTATGAAAGAACGCGAACATGCGCTAGATTCTCTTGCGGATGCGCTAGAAGTTATCATTTCATTAGCACGTGCAGAAGGTGCATCGATTGAAGATGTAGAACGCCTTCGTAAGAAAAAAGAAGTAGAGCGCGGTGGATTTGAAAGAGGTATTTATTTATTAGACGTTTCAGAAGAATAGTTTTATAGGAAAAGCATAGCGTTAATGAGTAACGCTATGCTTTTTTGTTGCAATGAAGCTAATAATGAAGAAGCTAGCTGTTAATATCCAGCCGATTGTAATAGAAGTAGTAGTATGAATGGCATAAGAGATTTGTAAACAAAATAATGATGCTAAAAACCAAATGAGTGCAATGTGTATATATTTTTTTGATATATTCATATTTCAGGACTCCTTTTGTATACTAAAAAGAATTTTACTACAATTTAGAAAATTAAGCTATATAAGTAGAGGTTTTCTGGCGGATTTTGTATACTGAATAGTAGAGAAAATGAGGAGGAAACGACAATGGCACATCATACGAAAGAAACGATGGAACTGATTAAGGAGCTTGTCTCTATTCCGAGTCCATCTGGAAATACAGCAAAAATTATTAATTTCATTGAAAACTATGTCAGTGAGTGGAACGTAGAAACGAAGCGTAACAATAAAGGCGCTCTTATTTTAACGGTAAAAGGGAAGAATGATGCGCAGCACCGCTTATTAACGGCACACGTTGATACGTTAGGTGCGATGGTGAAAGAAATTAAGCCTGATGGTCGCCTGAGTCTTTCTATGATTGGTGGATTTCGTTGGAACTCTGTAGAAGGAGAATATTGCGAAATTGAAACATCAAGTGGCAAGACGTATACAGGAACGATTTTAATGCATCAAACATCTGTACATGTATATAAAGATGCAGGTGAAGCAAAACGCGATGAGAAAAATATTGAAGTTCGTATTGATGAGCGCGTATTTTCAGCTGATGAAGTACGCGAATTAGGAATTGAAGTAGGAGACTTCGTTTCATTTGATCCGCGCGTTCAAATTACAGAGAGTGGATACATAAAATCACGTCATTTAGATGACAAAGTAAGTGTTGCGATTTTATTAAAATTAATTAAAAGATTACAAGATGAAAACGTAACATTACCATATACGACGCATTTCTTAATTTCTAATAATGAAGAGATTGGATACGGTGGTAATTCTAATATTCCAGAAGAAACTGTTGAATACTTAGCAGTTGATATGGGAGCGTTAGGTGATGGACAAACATCTGATGAATATACAGTATCTATTTGTGCAAAAGACTCTAGCGGCCCGTATCATTACGCACTGCGTAAACATTTAGTAGAGCTTGCGAAAACGAATCATATTGAATATAAAGTAGATATTTATCCATACTACGGATCTGATGCATCAGCTGCGATTCGCGCGGGATTTGATGTGAAACATGCGTTAATTGGAGCGGGTATTGATTCTTCTCACGCATTTGAACGTACACATGAAAGTTCTATTGCGCATACAGAAGCATTAGTGTATGCATATGTAATGTCTAATTTAATTGAAGAATAATTTCATAGATAATAGAGAGCTGATTAAAAATATTATTTTTAATCAGCTGTTTATTTGGCGAAGCGATTAGGAGACATGCCCTAATCGTTTTTTTATCCCGCTATTTGTGGGTTGATTAAAATTCTATTTTATATACATTCATTATAAGTTATATATATGCGATTTTTGTTATACGGCCGGAAACGTATTTACTATAGATATATAATGTTATACACTATGAAAGGAATTAATTAATAGTTAATATTTTTTAGTTAGCTTGAATAAAAAAATTGTATGAATATGAAGTTTTGAGAGGAGATTTATTTTTCATGAAGTACAAAGCAATAGCCGCAGGTTTATTAGCAGCAAATTTACTAGCACATCCAATTAGTAGTTTAGCAGAAACGAAGAAATTTCCTGATGTTTCAGATAGTGCGTGGTCGAAAGACGCAATTTATTATTTAGTAGAGAGAAATGTAATTAACGGTATGCCAGATGGTAACTTTATGCCATACGGAAATTTAACACGTGCCCAGGCAGCAAAGATTATCGCAACAGCAATTGGTGCTAAAGTAGATCCGAATGCAAAGCCGTCTTATAATGATGCAAAAAATAATTGGGCAGCTTCATTTATTGCAGCTATGGAAAAAGAGAATATTATTAAAGGGCGAGAACCAGGAGTATTTGATCCTGAAGGAAAAGTAACTCGTGCTGAAATGGCAGCTATGCTTGTAAGAGCATATAATCTGAAAAGCAAAGTAACAGGACCAGTTCCTACAAAATTCGCTGATTTAGAGAATCATTGGGGTAAAGAAGAAGTTAATATTTTAGTAGAATTAAAACTTTCTTTAGGTACAGAGAATGGCTGGAAACCGAATGATTCTATTACGCGTGAACAAGCAGCTCAGCTTACTGCGCAAACAGATAAATTTAGCAAGAATAGTGATCGTCCAGTAGAAACAAAGAAAATGTACATAGATAGAAAATTCATTACATATCACGCACCATCATTAAGTTCTGGGATTAGTGCAAATCAGCATAATCCACAAACGGTAGAAATTAAAGAAGAACGAGATGGATGGATCAAAATTGCAACAAGTAACGGTGATAAATGGACACCTTTAGTGGAGAAAACAGAAGTTATTAATGAAGGATTCACTACTTATGCAGAAGCTTCTTCTTCGTCAAAAGTAATGGGAACACATAACGCACAGCAAGTAACTGTTATTGAAGAGAATGGCAGCTGGATTCGTATCCGCATGGGCGCTGGTTTCCAATGGGTTAATAAAAATCAATTAAATCCAGTGAAGCAAGGTAACTTCTTAGAAGGAAAAGCGATTATCATTGATCCAGGTCATGGTGGAGTTGATCCAGGGCATTCTGGTGTGAAAATGGATGAAAGTGCTATTGTATTAGATACATCTTTACGTGTACAAAAACTATTTGAACAAAAGACACCATTTACTGTTTTATTAACACGTAATGATGATACGCGTCCGGGAAATACTCCTGGTGAATCTTTGAAAAAACGTGTAGAATTTGCACAAGAAAATAAAGGTGATATTTTCGTAAGTATTCATGCAAACGGGTTTAATGAACAAGTAGAAGGAACAGAAACGTTCTACTACAGATCGGCAACAAATCCAAATTCAGAAGAAAGCCGTGTACTAGCAGAAAAAGTACAAAAACGTTTAGTACAAGCACTTCAATCAAATGATAGAGGTGTAAAGACAGAAAACTTCTATGTAGTGAAATACAATACAATGCCTGCTATTTTAGCTGAACTAGGTTTCATCGATGCTAAAGGTGAAGGTGAAGGTGAAAAACTAGCTACTGAAGAATGGAGACAACGTGCAGCGGAAGCTATTTATCAAGGTATTTTAGATTACTATGAAGAAATGGGTAACAACGTGTCTTCTTTCCGTTAATAAATAATAAGAGATTGCCATTGGCAGTCTCTTTTATTTATTAACGTTTCTCTTTATTTCCGGCATATGATATCATTTAATTTTATATACAAAAAAGTATTTGAGTAATTGTAATCATAACAATTTTAAACGATAGAGGATGATAATAGATTGAATAATCATAGTAAAACACCTGCCTGTATATATACGTATGCATTTCGTGAGGAGGAGCGTGCTTTATGTTACTTGGAAATGCGCTCGTTCTTTGGAATGGAGTCGCACGTTAATATTTTAAAAAGTGATGTAAAAATTGACCCGAGTAGAAGTGCGTTTATGAAAGAGCGCGTTGAGGTTATGTATGAAGGGGACGACTTAGAAAGCATTTTAAAACAAGTGGAACAAATTGATTTAGCGGGGGCGTCGTTTAAAGTTATCTTCGTTAAAATCAATGACCTCGTTGGAGAAAATAAAATTGAATATGGAGAAAGACGTCTTATTGAACGAGACCTTGGCATGCATATTGAAGGAGAAGCGGATGTTCGTAATCCAGAGCGTGTATTCGGGATTGTTCCTCTTGGAGGACGCTGGTACTTCGGGCACTATGTAGAAAGCGAACCAGTTTGGTATCATCACATAAAAAAACCGCATAGTTATTCGACATCACTTAGCACACGTGTTGCGAGATCAGTTGCAAATATCGCTGTACCAAATCCAGAGGGAGTACGAGCAATTGACCCGTGCTGCGGTATTGGAACAGTAGTAGTAGAAGCACTTTCTATGGGGATTAACATCGTTGGTAGAGATATAAATCCACTTGTAGTTCTTGGAACGAGAAAAAATATCGCACATTTCGGATTTGAAGGAACAGTAACAAAAGGTCCGATCGAGGAAATTACTGAGAACTATGACGTTGCCATTATCGATATGCCGTACGACTTATTTACGCATGCCACACCAGAAGACCAGCTCTCCATTCTTTCAAGTGCGCGCCGCATCGCGAAAAAAGTAGTCGTTGTCACGATGGAAACAATGGACGACATGATCCATGAAGCAGGATTTGAAATTACAGATCGCTGTATTACAAGAAAAGGATCATTTACTAGACAAATTCTTGTTTGTGAATAGAAAGAGAAAGGTCACCCGTTTGGGTGACCTTTTTCTATTGTAGTTTGATGTGTGATTGGTTGGTGGTGTAGATAGATGAATTAGCGGAATTTGTCGGTAAGTCGATATTCCATGGCAAATCGCCGATATATTCCGAGAATCGTCGATAGCGTTACATTAGAATGTTACTGTTCTTTTAATTTTTCTTGTTGTGCGATTAATAAATTGCGTAATATGTGTCCGCGGTAACTTTCTAGTTTTCTTCCTTCATGATAGCGCACACCTAATTTTTTTAGTTCAGCTACGTACCAGCCCTTTGTTCCGTAATACATGGGATCACTTCCTTTTTGCTTTTGAACAGTATATGTTGGGGGACGAAGTAACTTTACATTGAAAATAATAATGGTAAAAGGAATCTTACATGTGTGTACGAGAGGAATTGCAAAGTTATCGAGGTGTTTTATAACGTAACATCCAAGCCGTGTATAAAAAAGTAGACAGTTGTATATGAATTTGTTGAAAAAAGAATACACATTACTGAGGGGATTTGAAAAAAGTAATGCTATACGATTTGGCATGATACTTGCGTTGGAAATAGTATCAACGTATAGGGGAGAGATAGAAATGAAGGTTAGTAAAATATATACAACGATTGATGCACACGTAGCTGGGGAGCCGCTTCGAATTATTACGGGCGGAGTGCCAGAAATAAAAGGGGAAACGCAGCTGGAAAGACGCGCATACTGTATGGAACATTTGGATTACCTTCGTGAAATTCTGATGTATGAACCGAGGGGGCATCACGGGATGTATGGTTGTATCATTACACCGCCAGCAAGTGCCCACGCTGATTTTGGTGTTTTATTTATGCACAATGAAGGATGGAGTACGATGTGTGGTCATGGCATTATTGCTGTCATTACAGTTGGAATTGAAACAGGCATGTTTGAAGTAAAGGGTGAAAAACAAAAGTTCATTATTGATAGCCCAGCCGGAGAAGTTATTGCGTATGCAAAATATAACGGGAGTGAAGTAGAATCTGTATCATTTGAAAATGTTCCTTCATTTGTATACAAAAAAGACGTTCCTATTAAAATAGATAACTATGAATTTCAAGTAGATATCGCGTTTGGAGGAGCATTTTACGCTGTTGTAGACTGTAAAGAATTTGGTTTGAAAGTTGATTTTAAAGACTTGCCCGCTATTCAAACGTGGGGCGGTAAAATTAAACATTATATAGAGAGCAAAATGGAAGTGAAACATCCACTTGAAGAAGGATTGAAAGGAATATACGGCGTTATCTTTTCAGATGAACCGAAAGGGGAAGACGCAACTTTACGAAATGTAACAATCTTTGCTGATGGGCAAGTAGATCGTTCTCCTTGCGGTACAGGAACTTCCGCAAGAATCGCAACTCTTTTTGAAAAAGATGCTTTACAAAAGGGAGAAATTTTCGTCCATGAATGCATTACTGACGGGAAATTCGAGGGGGAAGTATTGTCGGTAACCGCAGTAGATACATATGAAGCTGTCGTTCCAAAAGTAACGGGGCATGCCTTTATTACAGGATTTCATCAGTTCGTTGTAGACCCGAGAGATGATTTGAAACGGGGATTTTTGTTAGGATAGAAGGAGGAGGTGGAAAGATATGCTAGTTATAAGCGCGAACGAACAAAGAAACTTAGTAAATATGAATGAAGTTATTGAATACGCGGCGCTTGCTTTAAAAGAATTTTCCGCAGAAAGAACGATTACACCAATAAGAGGCTCATTACCATTTGCGAACGAGCAAAATACGGCATTAATTATGCCTTCAGTAGCGGAAGGACTTGAGGCACTTGGAGTAAAAATAGTAACGGTAGTCCCGCAAAATAAACAGATAGGAAAGAAAACGATCAATGGGATTGTGATGCTATCAGACTTTCAAACGGGAGAACCGCTCGCACTTCTAGAAGGATCGTACTTAACGATGATCCGAACGGGCGCCTTATCAGGAGTAGCGACAAAATATTTAGCTCGTCATAATGCAAAAACTTTATGCATTATCGGCACGGGCGAACAAGCGAAAGGAATTGCCGAAGCAATATTTGCAGTTAGAGATATCGAAAAAGTCATCTTATACAATCGAACAGAAGAAAAAGCGTATGCATTTGCGCAACATATACAAGAGAAATTTGGTAAACCTGCTTACGTTTACAGGGATCCAAATGAAGCAATACGTGAAGCAGACATTATCGTCACAACTACGAACGCAACCACACCAGTCTTCTCAGAAACACTACAAAAAGGCGTCCACGTAAACGCCGTCGGCTCATTCAGACCGAGCATGCAAGAACTACCCTCACATGCCATAGCTGAAGCAAACAAAGTAGTAGTCGAATCAAAAGAAGCAGCACTAGACGAAACAGGAGACCTTCAAGTTCCGATAAAAGAAGGTCTATTCAAAGCAAACGCCATTCACGCTGAACTTGGTCAAATTATAAGCAAAGAAAAAGCTGGCCGCAAAAATGATGAAGAAATTACTATTTTCAAATCAGTTGGTTTGGCGGTAGTAGATATCATCGTTGCGAAGTATTTGTATGAGAGAGCGGTGGAGCGTGGAGTAGGGAATAAGATTGAGTTTTGAGACTGCCTTTTGGTGGTCTTTTTAATTTTGGTTATAAGTTATTCTATTTGGTGCTTCGTATATTTTTGTATATGAAAGTGTTTTGAGATTGTGGTGTTTTTTTGTTTGTAATGCGTGTACATATATCAAATTTGATGTGTAGTGTTTGCGAATTTAAAAGTATAACTGGTAATTATCTTATCCGTTTACATGTGACTAAAAATTTTTATATTTTAATCGTGTAATGTTGTTATGTATGAATTTCTATGACGAAAAAATAATATGTTTTTTAGTTGGAGTTCAGAATATATGTTCTGTTCTGTTTTTGTAATGTTTGATATAATTAAAATTGAAATATTTTACAAGTGAAAGGGGCGGTTTGATGAGTGTACAATCACATTTAGAGAGTTTAGCAAGTAAATTAAATTTAAAGCAAGATGAAAAGGATAAAGTGAAAAAATCAATAGATACTCTGTCTGATCGATTGGATAGATATTTTAATGGAGAGCTTAAAGAACATTTCCAATTCGGATCATATACAAGAGGGACTATCTTACCTAGAAAAGCAGACGAATATTCCGATATTGATTATATGATTATCTTTATTAATTCCAATGACTATAAGCCTCAGACGTTACTTAATTATTTGAAAAAATTCGCTGAATATTACTATCATAGTTCAGAGATTTATCGTTCACATCCAACTATTGTGCTGGAGTTAAATCATATTAAATTTGAATTAGTACCATCTAAAAAAGACTATTGGGGGAATATTTATATTCCGTCTCCATCATCTTCTTATGAGGAATGGATGAAAACTGATCCAAATGATTTTAATAAAAAGTTAACCGATGCAAATGTGAAATATTCTTATGAAATAAAACCATTGGTTCGTTTAATGAAATATTGGAATAGATTAAATGGTAGTTATCTCTCTTCCTATGAGTTAGAGAATTGGATTACTGAAAATTATTATTTGAATTGTTCTAACTTGAAAGATTTTATTTATAGTACCTTTGAAAAATTGAACTATAATTATTCTTCACCTCAATATTATAAGGATAAGGTAGATAGAGCGAAAAAAATTATCGCAAAAACGAAAGAGTATGAAGCCGATGGTATGCCTTACTCAGCTCAAGAGGAAATTAAGAAATTGTTCCCGGATTTTTAAGGGATGAAAGTAATATATTTGTAATGAAAAATAGGGTAGTCCACCATGTTTTTCTACATATAGTGGGTATGAGGCGATGAATCTTGAAAATGAAACATTCCCCACTTAAAATTGGAACTGAAACATATGTAACACTAAAAATTGAAGAATTATTCTTACGAGCTTTGGAAGTATATTTTTCCGAATTGAAAGATCAAAGTCTCCTGTAAACTAGGAGGCTTATATATATATGAATAGAAATTTCATGTTATATTTTATGTGCTAATACAAAATGTTCCTCGATATAAAAGTCCAATTTTGCCATTCAAAAAGTAATGGTAAAGTCCCGTGATAATATATGTGATAAAAGAAGTTTTTGAACAACTGGAGAAACAAGAGTAAGATTTACTTCATCATGTATTTCAAACGTTAATTCAAGAAATTTTGATTCATCAGGATGGAACAGCGGATATTTCATACTGTTTTGCAGAAAGTGAGTGAACTTTCTTGTGTAATATGGAACTGTTTTTTCGCGCAGATGTAGAGTGGTTTAATAGTTGGAATTAAGTTCCTTTATATAGATACATTTATTAGGTGAATATTATTTTCCTTTATTAGTAATAAAGGAAGTGGTAAAAAACGCTGTTAAAGAGAAAGTATGCTAATATTAAATTATATAATAATGAGATTTGGATATAAATATTAGTATAACGAGAGAGAGGTAACTGAATTTGGCGGATATCACGAAATCTATAAATCGATTTATAACAGAGGAGATAAAATTGTTAAAAGAAGACATAAGTTCGGCTGTAACTAGTAGAGAATGGTTTCTGAACAGAATTAAAAATGTTATTCAAAATAGAGAAAATGAACCTGATCTTCATTCTAATAATTTCGTTAAGTTTGGTAGTTATTTCAAAGGAACAAAGGTTACCAATGTTGATGAATTTGATGTACTAGTAGTTATTGATTCTCGCTCTGGTGAATATAAGGTAGATGAAAATATTATTGGAAAGGGATTAGGAAATGCTAATCCCAATCATAAATATGATAAAAAATATAGAAAAAGTGATGATTCGGGAGTTAGTCCAAGTAAGTTGCTAAATTGGTTAAAGGGAATTGTGGAGGAAGTTGTTAAAAGTTTTCATGGGCAAGCGCCAGAAAGAGATGGACAAGCTATAACTGCAATCATCAAATCTAAAAATTTAAAAATCGATTTGGTGCCAGCTGGGATATTTGAAGAAGAAGATGGCACAGTATTTTATATCATTCCTAAAGGTGATAAAGGGAATGGATGGATTAGAACTCAGCCTAAAGATGATATGAAAAAATTGGAAGATGTGGCGAAAGAAAAAGTAGGATTTAGGAATGTAACACGTTTGCTGAAATTTATTCGTTCTGCGTACAATTTTAAGGTATCTTCATTTGCCATCGAGTCAGCTGTTGTTAACTATGGGAAAACAGAACTATGGAAAAATGATTTATACACTGATTTAAAGGGGTGTTTAGTTTATTTGGCTCAGAATTTTCGGGATGGGGAAATAAAGAGCACAATTGATGAAAAGGCTAATTTAATTAGCGATGTTGTTAGCCTTGATTATTATGCAACTAGAATAGATAAGATTGTAACAGTGCTTGGGAACTTAGAGAGTGAACAAGATCAAAAAGTTGCTAATGAAGAAGTGAGTAAAATATTTAAAAATGAATAGAAGCTCTTTGAAGAGCTTCTATTCATTTTTATTTAATTATTTAATGGAATGATTTTTAAGAGATTTTTATTCCAGTTATTTTTATTTGCTTGTGTGGAGAGCCATAGATTATTCAGGAGTTTAGGCATCATTTGCATAGAGGGAACAAAGCCATATTCTCTAAAGTAAACAAAGTATTTTAAATACAAAGTACTTACGTTCGGAAGATGGATGTTACGATAGTAGTCCTCATTTTCTGCAAGTGTAGCAAAGGAGTTTGTTTCAATTCCAGATACAAAACGAGTTTCAGAATTATCATATATATTAGAAATATAGTGAAGGTTGCTTGAAACAATGGGATCATCATCACCGTCTACGTTTGCTAGTTTAGATTGTTGAATAGGAGACAGCAAGCTAAGTTCTTTTGTTTTAATGGATACATGAGCATACGCTTTATCATACCCTTGATTTTTTGGTGTCAAGTGTTCTGAGTTTAATTGTTTAATTAAGGGTAATGACACCCCTTGGTTAAGGTAGGGTGGAATGAAAATTTGACGTGCTAGTTTTAATTCGGAAAAGTTGCTTACTTCAAAACTTGTAATGTAATACCATTGATTATTATCATCTAAGGTTAGAAAGGAAATATCTGAATTTTTTTTATGGTAATCAGTAAACCGATTGTTTTTATCGAAAGAAAATTCTTCTTGTCTAGAACTGGAATATTCGTGTAGGCTTTGTGGTGTATCTATTTTAACTGCCACATGGATAAAGATACTTTCAATAACTTGTTTCAATATTACTCACCTCGAATTTAAATGACTTATGAAAGGAGATATTTCATGAAAGAAGATCGTTTAACAGGGC
This sequence comes from Bacillus sp. 196mf, assembly GCF_003217275.1. NCBI lineage: Bacteria > Bacillati > Bacillota > Bacilli > Caryophanales > Bacillaceae > Bacillus > Bacillus sp. 196mf. The sequence continues at coordinate 25,265 of NZ_QJTG01000026.1, read as the reverse complement.
ACAATGTAATTCAGCTAATTTATCCACTAAGAAGAAAGAATGTACAAACTTCTATATGCGATAATTTAGAAAATAACCCTGAATGGGAAAAGATTCTATCTAGTGAAATTCAAAACAATGATCAACACAATAATAACATAAAGTATATCTTTCCCGAAAATTACTCTGTTGATGAAGTTGATCAAGATGGTGGTACAAATCGCAAATGGATGGAATCCAAATACTTTTATAGTTATTTTCATCCAAGTATACAAAAAAACCTTTTTCATGCAAATGCGAATTTGAGTGTTTTTCGAAATAAAAAGTCTTCTAGTAAAATTTATCAAGGATATTTCTATCAAGGTGGGCAAGCTGAAGCGACTGAACCGATTCAATTTGAATGGATAAGTAGCGAAATATATGTATTTTCAGAAGAGACAGCATATTTAATTGTACGATTAAGTTTAAATGAAAATATCCAAGTGGATGCTAATGGGGAACAGATATTTAATCATCCGATTCAAAAGCTTAATATTTGGATGAAATTTTTAAATAGAGTTCGACAAAATTATAAAAAGTTTGATGGACAAGAGTGGTTAGTTGTACAGAAAAAGGGATATGCAAATACGCTTCTAAATTATAACAACTTTTTTTATTATGTAGATGAATTTGTGAATGGAAGTTCTTTGAATTTGGTTATAAGTTCTCTTAGCCGTAGGGAAAACCTTACGGGTTCAGATATATATAAGTATGTAGAGCCTAATGCATATGCTCATGCTTTTGTACAGACTGATATGTCAACGCAGGAATTAACGGATGAAGAATTGTATCAAATAATTTATATTGATGATGTTGAGGGACAGAGTGGAAAAAGTAATCAGGAGTTTTTAAATACACATCTTTATAAACGATGGGCCCCATATACATATTATACGAGTATTGATTATGGGTCTGTAACAATAGCTAGCGCTAGTAATTATTGTTATAAGGGTTCCAGTGTAAAGAAATATGGTTTTGGTGATGTAATGTATCAGCACCATACTAAGCATTATTTGTTTCTAGTGTTGCTACAATACTATTATAGGGATCAGCTTCAAGAAATTCTTGTTCAATACTCCAACTTAACGGAGCTTACAACAAAAGTAAAAGAAGAAGGAAAAATGGTATTGGAGAATTATTATAACCTTAATCAACATTTCTTTTTTGATAGAGTTACCAATGAAATTCAAGGGATGGAGTTGTGGGATTTTTATCAAAGGATTATGGGAGTAAAAGTGCTTCATGCTTCGGTTCGTGCAGATATGCAGGAGTTAAATCAAAGGATTATAGAGAAAATTGGCGAAAAACAAAATGATGATATTCAAACTTTAACGGTTATTGCTGCACTCACAGGAATGTTGGGCATGAATCTTATTATCCCAAGAGCGGACGATGATAATATTTTTTCTTTTTTATTAAATTTTCAATGGATTAAAAACGGAGTGCCTATAGTTACTATAATAATGAATATAATTACTATATTCATTATTGTATGGGTGTTGAACAAGGGGATAAGTCATATTTCATCTAAACTAAAAAGTTGGTGGAAGAAAAAGCGGAAGTTTAAGTTGAATTTTTGGAAAAGTTAAAAGTGAAGCGAGTTAGAGTGTAAGTAGTAATTATATTTTGTTATTTGAAGTTATAAATGTTTTAAGTCGCTGTATATGATGGTTTAATTTACTTTTACAAACACTACACATCTCAATTGCAATACAAAAGCCAGGGATTAAAGGATGTTCACAAGCAGTTGCTGAGCTTCTTCGTATGGAAGAGCTCGAACTATAAGAAAGCAGCCGACTTTTATACAAAGAGTTGGCTGTTTTTCTGTTTGAGATATAATTGTATTATTCGTCACACCTTCCTTTATTAAAGATTTTAATTTTATGAAATTTAGTTACAGTGAGTATTCAATTTATGATGGGGTGAATTAATAAATTGCAAACTTTCCACATTTACAAAAAAGTTTGACTTTACATACAGGTAGTGGTAATTTAAAACCTATAAGAAAACTCGGTATTAATTCCGAGTTTTCTTATAGGTGTAAATAGTCGAGAGGGGTCGAAATATGAAGAAGAAGTTGTTTGTATTACCATTTGTCCTACTATTATTTATTGCATTAGCTGCTTGTTCAGGGGAAAAAGATTCGAAGCAAGCGAGCACTAGTAAATCAGGGACTCCGAAAGACGGAGGAACGTTAACGATTGGTGTTAGCGATAATCCAGATACGATGAATCCGCTTTATGCGAATGATCGTGTGTCATTAACTGTGCAGCAGGCTTTATATGCGCCGCTATATCATATGGAAGACGGTAAGAAAAAGTTTGTTCTTGCTGAGAGCTTTACGCCTTCAGAAGATCAATTAACGTGGACACTGAAGTTAAAAGATAATTTGAAATGGCATGATGGTAAGAAAATTACATCAGACGATATAGCATTTACATTCCAATCTATTTTAGATGAGAAGCAAAATAGCTCAAGTCGTGAAAACTTTATTTTTAAAGGAAAGCCGCTTGAGGTGAAAAAGGTAGATGAGTTAACAACTCAATTCGTTTTACCACAAGTAAGCGCATCTTTCGAAGGTGTGATGAATGATTTCTTCCCGATTCCGAAACATGTATTTGAAGGGGAAGCAGATTTAGCGAAGAGTAAGAAAAACTTACAACCTGTAGGGTCAGGTCCGTTTAAGTTTAAAGAATATAAATCAGATGAGTACGTTGCATTAGATCGATTCGATGATTATGTAGGTGGGAAAGCTAAATTAGACTCTATCGTATACCGAATTGTAAAAGACCGTAATACAGCAAATGTTTCACTGCAAAATGGTCAAATCAACATGAAGATGATTGAGCCGCAAGACTTTAAGAAACTAGATAGCACTGGGAACTTCTCAATGGTGACATTCCCTGAAGGTAGATTATTCTACTTATCTTATAACATGAATACTGATCTTATGAAGAAAAAAGAAGTGCGCCAAGCAATTGCACATGCGTTAGATAAGAAAGAAATGATTAACTCAGCATTCGTTTCAGGTGAATTTGCAGAACCAGCAAATTCAATCTTAACGCCAGACGCTATGTATTATGCGAAAGATATTAAAGACTATAAGTATGATAAAAAAGAAGCGAAAGATTTATTAGCAAAAGCTGGCGTGAAAGATAAGGAAAAAGTACGTGTGATGTATGTAACGAATAATAAAATTATGGAAAGCTTAGCGTTATATACACAACAAAAATTAAAAGAAGTTGGCTTAGAAGTTGAACTAAATGCATTAGATGCTAGTGCGGCAAGTGAAAAAGGCTTAGATAAAGAGAATAAAGAATATGACATTACATTTGGTGGTTACATAATGGGACTTGAGCCAGATTCATATAAGAGCTTATTCTTAAGCAATGCTGAATACAATTATGCACGATATAAAAACGCTGATTTCGATAAGTTATGGGAAGAAGCTGCAGTTGAGACAGATAAAACAAAACGCGCAGAGCTATACCATAAAATTCAAGAGACAGCTAGAGAAGACGTACCTTATCTACCAATCGCGTATCCGAAAGCAGTTATTGCAGTAGATAAAAAGTTTGATGGATTAAAAGAAGCGAAAGCAATTCCTGTCACAATGTTTGAAGATCTATCTAAGATTTATGAAGTGAAATAAGAAACAATAAAGAAGCTGGTGGAAATCAGCTTCTTTAGCTTGAGGGGGGAAGTTTGTGTATAAAGTAATTGCGAAGAGGCTTTTAAATGCAATTCCGCTTTTATTTGTTATTTCTATTATTTCTTTTCTATTAATAAAACTAGCACCGGGGGATCCGGTTCGAAACTTTGTAACGCCAAATATGAGTCCAATTGATGTGGAGCGTATTCGCAAAAGTTTAGGACTAGATGAACCAATTTATGTGCAGTATTTTTTATGGTTAAAAAACATTTTAACAGGAAACTTTGGTTACTCACTTCAAAATCATCGTCCTGTTTTGGAACTTATCACAGAAAGATTACCTGCAACAATTGGATTAATGGGATCATCTTTACTCGTCTCATTCGTAATTGCAATACCACTTGGACTATTTACAGGTGTGAAAAAGAATTCATTCTTTGACCGCATTGTAAACTTTATTTCATACGTTGGTATTTCTATGCCGGTTTTCTGGTTTGCACTACTATTAGTCTACTTATTCTCTTTAAAATGGAACCTACTTCCGAGTATGGGTATGCGCACCGTTGGTAAAGATTCTGTTTGGGATATTGTGCAACACGGCATTTTACCTTGCATGGTGCTAGCGTTCCAAAACGTATCTGTTTATATGAGATATATTCGTTCAAGTACGATTCAGCAATTAGAAGAAGAATATGTACAAATTCAATATGCGTACGGCGCTTCAAAGAAAACGGTGTTATTTAATCACGTACTTCGAAATGTATTAATACCGATCATTACAATTTTCGGATTATCGATTCCAAGTTTAGTAGGCGGAGCATTTATTACGGAAACAGTATTTTCATGGCCGGGTCTTGGTTCACTTGGGGTAAATGCTATTTTTAGATTTGATTATCCGATTATCATGGCAATTACATTACTATCATCATTCATGTTAATTCTCGGTAACTTAATTGCTGATATTTTATATGGCGTAGTAGATCCGCGCATTCGAATGAGGGGGTGATTTGGAATGAATAATAGGAGATTTCAAACGATAAAACATAGCTTTACGAAAAATAAGTTTGTTGCAATGGGAGTTATTATACTTGCGATTTTAACGGTCGCATCAATTTTCGCATTCGTATCGCCGTACGATCCTAGCAAAATGTCGATTCCAGATCGCTTACAAGAACCAAGTATGAGTCATCCTTTCGGAACGGATGATTACGGAAGGGATTACTTAACGAGAGCGTTATATGGCGGACGAGTTTCACTTGCGATCGGTTTTCTTGCGATGGTTGTTTCTATTACAATCGGTACCGCAGTTGGAACAATTAGCGGATATTTTGGCGGAAAGTTAGACAACTTTTTAATGCGAGTTGTTGAAGTGCTTATGTCAATTCCATCATTCTTTTTAATGCTACTATTAAATGCTTATTTAAAACCAGGAATTACGACGCTAGTTCTTATTATCGGATTACTAACATGGATGGACACCGCGCGCATTGTAAGGGCAGAAACGTTATCTGTAAAAGAGCGTGAGTACGTTTTATACGCAAAAGTATCAGGACAAAAATCACTTATGATTATTGTAAGACATATCATTCCTAACATTTTATCAACCATTATTATCGCCGCGACATTAACGATTGCGACATCAATTTTAATGGAATCATCACTTAGTTTCTTAGGTTTAGGTATTAGAGAACCAGATTCTTCTTGGGGCAGCATGCTAAACAATGCGCAAGGATATATTGGTGAAGCTTGGTATTTAACACTCTTCCCAGGATTCCTTATCCTTTTAACGGTACTTAGTTTTAACGTAATTGGTGAAGCATTGAAGAAAGCTTTCGCACCAAAAGGAGCCGGACATGAAAACTAAAGTGTTAAGTGAAAGGAGTGAGAAGCGTGTCTGAAAAACTACTAGAAGTGAAAAATTTAAAGACTTCTTTTTTCATAGAAAGTGGCGAAGTTGAAGCGGTTCGCGGCGTTACATTTCGCTTAAATAAAGGAGAAGTAGTCGGTATCGTTGGGGAATCTGGAAGCGGAAAGAGTGTAATGGCGAAGTCTGTTATGTCTCTCGTTACGTCACCAGGAAAAGTGAAAGAAGGGGAAATCCTTTTTCATAATGAAAACATACTTTCTAAATCTGAAAAAGAATTACGTTCTATTAGAGGAAATCAAATTTCACTTATCTCTCAAGACCCAATGTCAGCGCTAAATCCAGTCGTGAAAATTGGGAAACAAATGACGGAAGTAATTATACGTCATCAAAAAGTGAAAAAGAAAGAAGCAGAGCAAATCGCGATTAACTTGTTAAAACAAGTCGGCCTTTCGTCACCAGAAGAAAGGGTAAAACAATATCCGCATGAACTAAGCGGTGGTATGAAGCAGCGGGTTATGATCGCAATGGCGATGTCTTGTAACCCAGACCTTCTTATTGCTGACGAACCGACGACTGCACTTGATGTAACGATACAAGCACAAATACTAGATTTAATGAAAAACTTAAAGAACGAAACGAATATGGCGTTACTTCTTATTACGCATGATTTAGGAATTGTCGCGCAAAACTGTACGCGCGTCATCGTTATGTACGGCGGGCTTATTATGGAAGAAGGATCTGTACTTGATATTTTCCAATCGCCGAATCATCCATATACGAAAGGGCTATTAAACTCTCTGCCAAAAATAGCGAACGGCGTAAAAGAAAGACTCGCTCCTATTCAAGGGGTAACACCAAACTTATTAAACCCGCCACAAGGTTGCCCATTCGCAGAGCGTTGCCCGCATGCGATGGATATTTGTGAAAAAGAACGTCCACCATATTTTGAAATCGGAAACGAAAGACGTTCCATGTGTTGGTTAAATGATAGGGCGGTAGGTGATTTCCATGCATGAAGAAAACTTAATTGAAGTTCGGAACTTAAAAAAGTATTTTCCTATTAAAAAAGGACTATTTGGCAGGAAAACAGAGCAACTAAAAGCAGTCGATGACCTTAGCTTCACCATTAAAAAAGGTGAAACATTCGGATTAGTAGGAGAATCAGGTTGCGGAAAATCAACGACAGGAAGAAGCATCATTCGTTTACACGATGTCACTTCAGGTAACGTTTTATTCGACGGAAAAGATATCGCAAGTTTAAAAGAAAGTGAACTAAAAGAATATAGAAAACGAATGCAAATTATTTTCCAAGATCCATACGCATCATTAAACCCGGCAATGAACGTATTCCAAATTATTAGCGAACCGATGAACATTCACGGTTCCTACGAAAAAGAAGAACAAAAAGAAATCATTTTAGACCTTCTGAAAAAGGTAGGATTAAAAGAAGAACACTTATATCGCTACCCGCACGAATTTAGCGGAGGCCAGCGCCAGCGCATTAGCATCGCGCGTGCACTATCTGTAAAACCAGACTTTATCCTATGTGACGAACCAATCTCAGCACTCGATGTCTCAGTCCAAGCACAAGTCGTAAACATGCTGCAAGACATCCAAGAAGAAACAGGCGTCACATACTTATTCATCGCACATGACCTATCTATGGTAAGACACATATCAGACCGAATCGGAGTCATGTACCTAGGAAACATAGTAGAAATTGCCGACAGCGAAGACCTATACACAAAACCGGCACATCCATACACACAAGCACTACTCTCATCTATGCCAGAACCAGATCCAACAAACATAGGAAAAGAACGGATCATCCTAGAGGGAGAAGTGCCAAGCCCACTAAACTCACCATCCGGCTGCAAATTCAGAACGCGCTGCAAATTCGCCACTGAAAAATGCGCGCAGGAAGTACCGAAAATGGTGGAGATTGCGAAGGGGCATCAGGTGGCTTGTCATTTGTTTTAGATTTGAGGAAAAGCATTGGGGGGACCTGGTGCTTTTTTTCTTTGTAGGTGGACGTGGTGTGGGATTGGTTGTTAGTTTAGGAGATAACGCGCTCGAAATTTGTCGGTAAATCGATATGTTGTGTCGAAACGTTGATATATTCGGAGTTACGATCGATATAATCGAATAATCGTTGATATATTTTTTTAAAGAGTGGGATTGGTTGTAAATTAATGTAGAAATTTAATGTTTTCGAAAAAAAGAATTGACTTCTATATTAGTTGTAACTAAAATAGTTACATAAAGATGTAATCAATTTAGTTACAACTAATATCTGCTAAAAATATGATTTATATATTTAATTAAGGATGGTGGTCCATACGTTGCCACCCGGTGTAGAAAGTTACTAACACATTCAAATCAATGCATATTCTAAGCTTTAGTATTTTCTGTTACGGGGCAATAAGGTGCAACGTTATCTTTTGTTAAAAACATTGGTGGATCTTTCTTTGGAAATATTAGTTTTGGGGAAATATAGTAAGGTATCTAAAAAAGAACAAGGTATAAAAAGATGTACTTATATAAACCAAAAATTTAGTTGAGCTGGATAATAAAAAAAGGTAGGAGATTTAAATGGAGACGAAACAAGATAACCTTATTTACGTATGGGATGCATATTGTGGATGGTGCTATGGTTTTTCAGAAAGTATTAAAGGATTTTACAAAAACCACACTGAAGTGCCATTAACGGTTTTATGTGGAGGGTTATTTTTAGATAATTTACCAATGAAAAACTTCTCATATATAGAAGAAGGAAATAAAAGAATTAATCAACTTACAGGTGCTGAATTTGGTCCTTCATATCAAAAATTGGTGGAGGAAGGGACTTTTAAAATGAATTCGAAAGATGCTGCAATTGGTTTTTCAGCTTTACGCTCATTAGCGCCAGACCGTTTATTAGAATTCACTTCGGCTATGCAAAAAGCGTTTTATTATGAGGGTCAAAGTCTGAGTGATCCTGAAACATATCGCAAGATTGCAATCGAGCATGGTTTGGACCCTGAACAAGTATTAGAACGTTTAAACGCTCAAGAAACAATAATAGATGTCCAAAATGATTTCAATAAAGTTCGACAGCTTGGTGTTAATAGCTATCCTTCCTTACTTTTACAAAAGGATAATCAAATTATTCCTATTGGTGGTGGCGTAATGACGCCGGATAAAATTGAAGCGCGTTTTAAAAATTTATATTAAGAAAATTTAGGATATAGTAGCAAACATGTTATCTTAGGCCACCTGACATTCATCTCCGGAATATTCGCCAGTACTATTACACTTTCAGATGAATGGGAGTGGGAGATTTTATCCCGCTTTAACGGGCAGTAAGACCCCCACCTCAAAATTCAGTGGAAGCAAAGAAGTTAGGTGGGGGATCAACTGTCCGTAAAAGTCCGATTGGTTCAACTAATAATCAGTGGGGGATGAACAAAACCCCCACTGATTAAAGTTTCACTTTATCGGAACAAGATAAAAATATGATAATTAGTTCATAACTTTAACAAAAGGAGAATAACATACTATGTTTAAAACAATCGATACAAATCAACAAGATGTGAAATTAACGGTGTTTAGTTCGGATGAAAAAAGCTTTATGGTCACAGCAACATTAGTTGAGAAAGCAGGACATGCATTTTTAATAAACTCAAAATTTACTCAATCTGATTCGAAAGAAATTGTAGAGTATTTGAAAAAAAACAACTTATCTCTAGATCAAATCTTTATTATTCATGGGGATCCAGACTACTACTTTGGATTAGAGAGCATTAAAGCCGTTTACCCAGAAGCTATAGCGTATGCTACGGAGTCTACTGTTGAACATATCGTTCATTCTGTCTTAGGGAAATTAAAAGTTTGGAAAGACGTCCTTGGAGAAAATGCACCAAGTAACGTGGTATTACCTCAAGTGTTTAAAGAAAACACAATTGATTTTCAGGGGTTAACATTTGAACTAGTAGGCTTAGATCATTACAGAACTAGCTTATTTAATAAAGAGCTGAAAGTATTAATTGGTGGTATTGATGTATTTAACGAAATACATGTATTCTTAGCGGATACTAGTTCAAAAGCGGCGATGGAGGCGTGGATTGAGAACTTGAAAGTGTTACAAGCATTATATGCTGACATAATTGTACCAAGCCATGGATCAATCGAAAAATCTCTAAATAATCAAGCACTTACTGCCACAATGGATTATCTAAGAACTGCGGTTCAAGCTTCTGAGGAAAGTGGAACTTCAAAAGATTTTGTGGCAAAACTTGAAGCAGCATATCCAGACTATGCAAATAAAGGTGTATTAGAATTAAGTGCAAAAGTTGTAACAAAAGAAATGCCTTGGGGTTAATGATATGAATAAATATCAAAAACTATTACATGAAACGTATGTGTTAACTGGCGAAGGGAAATTGGATGCGTTCAAAACGTATTTAAGTGAAAATGTATCTTGGACAGAAGCTGCTGGGTTTCCATATGCAGGTACTTATATAGGTCCAGATGAAGTAGTGAAAAACGTACATGAACGTCTTGGCACGGAATGGGATGACTATAGCGCTAAAGATGAAATTTATACTTTTAATAACAATACTGTTATTGTGTATGGAAAATATAGTGGAACATATAAAGCTACAGGGAAGTCATTTGTAGCAGATTTTTGTCATCTTTATAAGTTTGATGAGAACGATAAGGTTAAGAAGTTTATTCAAATTGTGGACAGTGCAACTGTTAATGAGGTATTAAGTTAGAGCTAATCGTTTCTAATATGTCTTGTATAGGGGGGCTAGGATAAATGAAATTCCTAACATTACCCCTGACATTATATTTTGGGGAAGGTTTCTCCTTCTTCAAACTTTTTATAGAAGAAAACTTATTTAAGTAGAAGAGGTAGGTATATATGAAATTAGAGAAAAGTTTAATCATAACAATTATTTCTGTATTTATTTTAGGAGTAGTTTCGACTTTAGTATATCAAGCTTCCACCGGTAATAACAAAGGGAACTCAATAAAGAGCGAGAATGTTGCTTCTGTATCAAAAGAAGTGAAAGAAAATGAAAAGAATAAAAAGATGGTAGTTGATTTCTATAATGAAGTTTTTAACAAACATAATATCGATATTATCCCTAAATATGTTAGTGAAGATTATAAGCAACATAATCCTTTTGTTGCTGATGGACGAAAAGCCTTCATGGATTTCTTTAAGGAGGATTTTGTTAAAAATCCTAATTCCTCTGCAGAGATTAAACGTGTAGTAGCTGAAGGGGATACAGTTGCTCTTCATGTACATTCTCGTACTAATTCTCAAGATAAGGGAGTTGCTATAGTGGATATATTTCGTATCAAGGATGGAAAGATTGTCGAACACTGGGATGTAATTCAAGAGATTCCAAGTGAAGCAGCTAATGATAATACGATGTTTTAGATAGAAGATATATTTAATAATTGTTTAATTGATAGTGCTGTATAAAATTTAGAAATTTAGATAAGTAAAGGAGATGTCCTAGTACCATGCCTGGGACATCTCCTTTTTGTTTTAACGAGATTTAATTTATTGTTACTTGTATTTTTTTATGTACTACTATTCGATTACACATCATTTCAGGCGGTTTTCTTTTATCCCGCATTAATGGGCAGTAAGATCCCCACCTCTTTTAATTCTTCAATTAATAAAAAGTTTGCTTTCAAATTAGAAAGGGTTAGTCCCTCACACCCAAAAACAAAGGGGAACTCAATTATTCAAATTCATATAAAGTTTCAATCTTGTCTAAGCATCCATTAGGATATGCAATGGATCATCCGTTTTTCTTTACATAATCTCCAGATGCAGTCCATATCAACTATAGATTCTTGTCTTATGCTAAATGTAATCAAAAAGCAAGTAGATAAAGATAATGACTAAAACATTAACTCTAGATACTTTTTTGATGAATATTACAAATAAACAGGAGGTAATGAAAAATGATTAAAACATTATTAGCAGGAGCAATTTTAAGTACAGGATTGGTAGCGGGAGGTGCAGATGATGCGAAAATGGACAATTTAAAGTCAAATGAAGATAGTTCAAATCAAGTAATTACACAGAGTGTAGATGGAACAACGTCTTTCTCACAAAACTTTGATTTACCTAAAGATGCAGTGCCAGCAACTCCTAAAGGAAACGCAAAAACTGTTGAAAGAACAGAGGGTACAGGTTCTCAAGAAGGAAAAATGGTACCAACAAAAGAAGGTACAGATTCTCAACCAGGATTTGAAATGGGATCCCCTGAGAAACCAGAATATGCAAAAACAGTTGAAAGAACAGAAGGTACAGATTCTCAAGAAGGAAAAATGGTACCAGCAAAAGAAGGAAATTAAATAATATATAGTTATAACGAGGAGCATCCAAAAAGTGGTGCTCTTTCTATATTATAGGAATTAACTAGTTCTACTGAATATAGAACTGTAGGAAGAATTGAGACTAGAACATGGGGGCCTATCTCTTCAAATCATGGTGTTTAGGGCAATAGTTTTGGTGGTAACGTTACAATACAAACATTTATTAGAGATTTTCTAAATTTACATACACTCTAGATAGACTACATATCAACTTCAGATACCTGTTTTATGATACAAGTAATCAAACAAAAGGAGGGCAATACAAAATGATTAAAACAGTATTAACAGGGCACTCTTTTAAGTACAGGAGATTATTAGCAGGTGGAGCAAATGTTGAAGATGTACAGACAGATAAGCATATTCCATATGAACAAGATGAATTGCAGCAAACTCTAGAAAAGTACGATTCGAAGAAGTTTGAGTTATAAAAAGAAAATAGATAAATGAACAAGAGAAAAGTATTTTCATTTGGATATAGGACTTGAATCAAACTTTTATACTAAAATATATACGGCAAAAAGGAGGGAGTACATTGCAGAAAATTATTTATGGAATATTAATTTTAATATATACTTTGTATTCATTTTTTGTAAGTGATGGAAGTGAAGTAAGGTTTATTATGCTGTTAACTATAGTGCTTATCTTTTCTGTGGTTTTAGAAAAAGGAAATGCAAACAAAAAGACTGATTAAGGGTCGTTTTGTTTGCATTTTTTTAATTGGCTATTACAGTCCAGATGTTTTAGGGGGAGCACCAAATTTCATTTTTGGGGCACTATTAAATTTTTAGTTGATGAAAATACGGTGCAACTCCTACTAGAGAAAACACCGCCTAAAATAGAAAACTTTTAACCTATTATCCTCTATTCCGTAGTTTTTAAGGTATTTAACACGACTTTGGTTGCATCTGCAATAAGTTTATCATCATATTTAGCATCTTCTTTATCATGATTAGAAAGTATAGCAAGAACAATCGGCTTTTTATTTGGTGGCCAAATAATTGCGATATCATTTCTTGTTCCGTAAGATCCCGCGCCTGTTTTATCAGCTACTTCCCATCCTTTTGGTACGCCAGCACGAATCAATTTATCTCCAGTTGTATTTCTCTTCATCCAATCTACTAATAGTTCACGTTTTTCTGTTGGAAGTGCAGTCCCTAATGTAAATGATTGAAGTGTCTTAGCTATCGCTTCTGGTGTACTGGTATCATGTGTTTCTCCTGGATGCACTTCATTTAATTCAGGTTCAAATCGTTCTGAAGTAGTAACAGTATCTCCTACTTCTCTCAAGATTTTTTCAAATTCAGAGGGACCTCCTAATTGTTTAAGAATCAAATTATGTGCTGTGCTGTCACTATATCGAACAGAAGCATCTGCAAGTTCTTTTAACGTCATTCCTGTATCAACATGCTTTTCAGTAATTGGATTATAATTAGAAAGATCTTCATGAGTATACGTAATCCTTTGATCAAGAGCTTCTAATGAGTTCTTGCGTAAAAGAGCGCCCACAGCTAATGATTTAGATGTAGATGCAAACGCAAAACGATCATCTGAATGATAAGCAACAGTTTGATTCGTACCTGTGTCCAGTGCATAAATACCAAGCTTAGCATCATATTCTTTTTCAAGTTTAGCAAAAGATTGATTACCTGTATTTTCTTGTTTAATTTGATTAGCTTGATTCGTTTGTTTAGGTGGTTCAGATTGAGCATTACTATTGGAACAGCCTATAAGTGATACACATGAAAGTAATACTACAGGTACAATCTTTTTGTAATGTAAAATGTTATAGAACTTGTTTAAAACGAACATAAATTTTCAACCTCTTTCAAGAATATATGGATTTTGTCTAGGTATTCTAAATACCGATGTAATTAAAGATGACATAAGGTAACAATACTACTGCAGCTGAAATTTCACAGGTTAAATGACATCCAAAACGTTTATCCCGCTATTTGCCGGGCAGTAAGACCCCCGCTGATTAAAGTTTCACTTTATATGATTGATAAGTCACGGTTTGGGTTGTTTCTTTTTTGTTTCCACTTGTAATGGTTCACCTGTGAAAGTATTACAATACATGTTTTTTACTTTTGGGAATAATAAGTCCTTTCATTTTTTTGTAATACATAAAAATAGATGTCAAACGGGATATGTTGTATCCAATCTGGACAACTCATATTAGAAATACACTTATTAGACACTCTAAGTAATAAATTTGTTCCACTTTAAGATGAGGAAGAATTTGGGGTTTGTAAATTAACAATGGAACTACGTGTTTTTTCGTCATACAAAAACCTCTACATATAAGTAGAGGTTTTTAAATTGCATATTAACGAATTATGCTTTTTCAGATAAACGAAGATAATAGAATACATAATTTTAACTAGATTTATTGTTAACTAATTTATCCCCACCAAGCTCCGCCTCAATCTGCGAAGTTTTCGATGACTCATCCATACGCCAATACGTAATAAAGCTTATCGCGATACAGCCAGCTACGTAGAAGTAGAATAGTGATTCCATTCCGATACTCTTTAGCCATAAAGCGATGAACTCAGCTGTTCCGCCGAATATCGCGACGGTTAGTGCATATGGTAAACCTACGCCGAGTGCGCGGATTTCAGTTGGGAAGAGTTCTGCTTTTACAATTGCGTTAATGGAAGTGTAACCAGTAACGATAATGAGACCGACCATCATGAGTAAAAATGCTACGATTGGTTCTGTCGTTTTTTCCATGAAGAAGAAGATCGGCGCTGTTAGTAATGTTCCGAGAATACCGAATGCCATTAATAGTGGGCGGCGTCCAATTTTATCGGATAGTAGCCCTGCAATCGGTTGAAGTACGACGAAAATAAGTAGTGCGACAAAGTTAATCCAGCTTACAACTTCTTTCGGAAGACCGACTGTGTTTACCATGAACTTTTGTAAATATGTTGTGTACGTATAAAATGCAACAGTGCCTCCTAATGTTAGGCCGACTACTGTTAATACTGCTTTCGGGTGTTTCATAAGCGCGCGAACGGTTCCTGCGCTCTCGCGTTTTTGTGATTTTATGTTTGAGAACTGCTCCGACTCATCCATCGTACGGCGAAGCCATAATACAGCTACTGCGCCCATCGCTCCAATAATGAATGGAATACGCCATCCCCAAGCTTTCATATCTGGTTCGCTTAGTAATTGCTGAAGAACAATTTGAACGCCTAACGCAACCATCTGTCCGGCAACGAGCGTTACATATTGGAAACTTGAATAAAAACCACGGCGTCCACTACTAGCCATTTCAGATAAATACGTTGCGGAAGTTCCATACTCTCCGCCGAGTGACAACCCTTGAAGTAAACGAGCAAGAACTAAAATAATAGGGGCCATAATACCGATACTTTCGTAACTCGGTGTACAGGCAATAATTAAAGAACCACCGGCCATAACTGTAATGGAAAGCGTTAATGCTGCCCGGCGTCCGTGCCGATCCGCATAGCGTCCCATTAATAAACTTCCGATAGGGCGCATTAAAAATCCAACTGCGAAAATAGCCGCTGTGTTTAGTAACTGACTCGTTGGATCTCCTTTAGGAAAGAACTCTGCTGAAAAATAAACGGCGAAAGCAGAGTAAACGTACCAGTCGTACCATTCAATTAAATTACCGACAGAACCTTTGAAGATATTGCCAGCGACTCGGTTTGATTTTACTTGAGCCATACTAATTCCTCCTCTTGCTTAGTAATAAAATGATAATTATGAAAGCGTGTTCAATGTAAAAGAATTGTACTGTTCTTTGGATGAAATCTCAATATTATGACAATTTTATTCTTTTTGTACTTTATGAACATGGATATTTTTAATAGTTGCTTCATTTTCAGTTTTGTCATAATAATAGAAAAGGAGATTGATAGTTTTGAATATTTTATCAAAGGATATGAAGCATGAAAAAATCACGCAAAGTGTCATTACAAACGAAAATAGTAAGCTTAATTATCGCGTTAATTTTATTTGTCGTTCTCCTATTAGCGGGAATATTTGTTTACATTCAGTCCGTTGATACGAAGCGCCAAGTAGAACAGTTAGCGCTGCAAACAGCTAAATCTCTTTCTTTTATGCCAGCTATAAAAGAGGCTTTTCAAAATAACGAGCATAAAAGTAACATTCAATCTATTGCGGAACAAGTTCGTGAGCAAGCTGGTGCGGATTATGTAATTGTGGAAGATCGCTATGGGGTTATGTATTCCCATTCTAATTCTGAGTTGATTGGAACAAAGAGTAACAACCCGTATAACTATGAAGCACTCACTTTTGGTGGCTATTATACGCTCGAAGGAAATGGTGAAAGTGGTCCTGCTTTAATGGCAAAGGCACCCATTATTGTTCATAACGGAGACTACGATCAAGTCGTAGGTGTTGTGACAGTAGAGTTTTTAATAAAAGGTATCGAATCTAATATACTGAGCAGAACGAAAGAAATTATACTCTTTTCCTTAGCTGTATTATTAGTTGGAATTGTTGGTGGCATTCTTTTAGCACGTAGCATTCGTAAAGATACACTCGGTTTAGAGCCAAATGAAATCGCAGCGCTATACCGGGAACGAAGCGCCATACTACTATCTATAAAAGAAGGAATTATCGCCATTGATCAAAATGGTTTTATTACGATGATGAACACGTCGGCAGAAGAAATGCTTCATGTAAATGATGATTATATGCAGCAGCACATTTCAAAAGTTTTACCGAATTTTAATATGGAAAGAGTGCTAGAAACCGATCAAGAAATCGCGTTTCAAGATAAAGTGTTTATTTTAAACATGACACCGATACTCGAAAATAATAGTACGGTAGGCGTTGTATGTAGTTTTAGAGATAAAACAGAACTGCAAAACTTAGTGAATACGATATCTGAGGTAAGAAAATATTCCGAGGACTTACGTGCTCAAACACATGAATTTACAAATAAACTTTTCGTCTTATCAGGATTACTTCAGTTAGGACATTACAAAGAAGCAATTGAATTTATCCAACAAGAATCTAATATTCATCAAAGCCAAAATCATATTTTGTTCCATCAAATTCATGATGCGAAAGTACAAGCTATTTTATTAGGAAAAATCGGAACAGCATCTGAAAAGAAAATTGATTTTCATATTGAAGGAGATAGCGCGCTTCATCCTTTACCAGAACATATAAAATTGTCGCATCTTATTACGATACTTGGAAATATAATCGATAATGCATTTGATGCGGTGAATGAACGAGAGGAAAAGAGTGTTTCCTTCTTTGTTACGGATATTGGACACGATATTGTGTTTGAAGTGATAGATAGCGGGATAGGGATACCGGCAGAAAAAATAACGACCATTTTTCAAAAAGGATTTTCAACGAAAGGAACTGATCGTGGTTACGGACTAGCAAACGTGAAAGAAATGGTAGATCTACTAGAGGGAACAATTGAAATTCAAAACGAGAAAAATGGGGGAGCTATTTTTATAATTTACCTTCCGAAAACATTGAAAGAAAGTACATGACAAACAGGGGGATGGACATATGTTGAAGGTTGCAATTGCAGAAGATGATTTCCGCGTCGCGCAAATTCAGGAAGAGTTTTTATTAAAAATAAAGGACGTAAAAGTGATCGGAAAAGCATTAAACGCAAAAGAAACGATAGAACTACTACAAAGAGAAGAAATCGATTTACTTCTATTAGATAACTATTTACCAGATGGAATTGGTACAGATTTATTACCGAAAATCCATGTTGACTTTCCAAACGTTGACGTCATTATGGTAACAGCGGCGAATGAAAACTATATGCTAGAAAAAGCAATTCGAAACGGAGTAAGCAACTATCTTATAAAACCGGTCACGTTAGAAAAATTCGTTCGCACCATTGAAGACTATAAAAGAAAGAAGCAATTATTACATAGTAACAATGAAGTAAATCAAGCACTCATCGATAACTTCTTTGGGATTTCGCAAACACAAGACATAAAAAACTTACCGACAGGTGTGGATCCGTTAACACTGCAAAAAGTGAAAGGGATTATAAAAGGATTTGAAGAGGGCATTACAATAGAAGAAATGGGAGAACAAATGGGGGCCTCCAGAACAACCGCAAGAAGATATTTAGAATACTTAGTAGCGACCGGCGAATGCACAGTAGAGTACACATACGGCATTATCGGACGACCAGAACGAAAATACCGAATAGGAAGAGGACTATGAAAAAACGATTATTACTATGTATATGGATCATGACAGGAGTAATAGTAATAGCTGGTTGTTCCTCGGAAAAATCCCATACGAATAAAGTGAACATCGACAAATTAGAAATCGTTGCGCCAAACGTTCAAGGAGCAGGATGGGACTTAACAGCACGAGCAATGCAAAAAACACTAACAGAAGAAAAAATCTTCACAAAATCAATCACAGTCACAAACAAAGTAGGTGGCAGCGGTGATGTCGGATGGAAATATACGAAACAAAAAGGCGGTCACGTACTGGCGATTAACTCAAGCTTACTCATAACGAACAACCTACTAGGCCACAGTAAACTAACATATAAAGACTTCACACCGCTCGCAACACTTGCATCAGATTGGGAAGTTGTTGTCGTATCAAAAGACTCAAACATAGAAAACGCAAAACAACTCATGGAACAACTAAAACAAAACAAGAAAAACTTCAAAATCGGCGTTGCCCCAGGCCTAGGAAACGACGATCACTTATCCTTCGTACAAGTAAGCAAAGCATTCGGTATAAACCCGGCCGAACTACAATTCTTCGTCTACGAAAACAAAGAAAAAATCATAAACGCCCTAACGAACAAACAAATAGGCGCCGCAACCATGACCCTATCTGAAGCCGAAAAACAATACAAAGCCGGCAAAATAAAAATACTAGCCGTATCCGCACCAAAACGACTAGACCGACTACCAGAAATCCCAACATGGAAAGAACAAGGAATCAACGTCATATTCCGACACTGGAAAGGAATTATGGGCCCGAAAGATATGACGGAAGAAGAGGTTGCTTATTGGGATAGCATTATTAAAAAGATGGTGGAGAGTGATAGTTGGAAGGGGATTTTGAGGGAGCGGGGTTGGGAGAGTTTTTATAAGGGGAGTGGGGAGACTAGGGGGTTTCTTGAGCAGAGTAGTGAGGAGTATAAGGAGCTAGTGGGGAATAATAGGAATTATTAAATCATACAGTATGGCGTATGATTTTTCTTTTACACATAGTTTGGTAAAATAGTAGTAATTGTAATTTATTGTAACGGTGGGGATGAAAATGTTAGAGCAACTCATAATTGAATTGGCTAAATCAATGAAGCAGGCTGAAGATATAAATGGTGATAAAACTTATTGGATTATAAACAAGGATGATAAAGGATTAGATGTTCAAACTAAAACTTCAAGTGGACAATATGCAAAGGAAGAAGAAGCACCATCTTATTTTAACGTGAGTTTTGAGCTTCTTAAGAATGCTTGGGGAAAGCTTATCGCTATGCGTACGGTAAAGAGTGAAGATTTCGGACAAGTGAGTGAATGTAACGATTTCTTAAGAGCTTTCTTTTCACAGCTTCCATTTGTGAATGTAACGGAATCAGGGGCTATTACATTTAAAGAGTTCCAAACTGATAATTTGCCATGTGAGCAGTATCATAAAGTTGTTGGGTTTTTGGAAGAGGTAATAAACGATACGTACGATCCGAAAAATTTAAGTGATCAAATTAGTGGTAATTTGTATAGAGTTAAATCTAAAGGAAGACAAGATTTAAGGTTACTGGGATTTTTAAATGATAATCATGATATTGATACGTCTTTATTAAATGAATACATTGGAGAAAAGAGTAAGAATGATGCTATTCGGAAGCTAGTTTTAAAGCAGGAGTATTTTCAAATTGCTCTGTTTGTACTTAATCTTTTAAGAGTGTATCCGAGGGCTGCCAAGAAAGCTACTTTAGTTGATTTAGCGATGACAATCGTCCGGAACTCTAGAGGGGATAATTTAATGCTAGAATCATTAGCGAAAGAGCGTACGCATAATCTCTTAATGTGGTCTGAGAAATTGGAAATAATTAATGCTGAATGGATTCCAGCCGAGCAATACATAAAAAAGAGTGAAGAAAAGGGCGGTAATATGAGTAGTAGTTTACGTGAAGGCCTTTTAAAGGTAATGAAAGAATATTTGGATGCAAAAACAGAAAAATTTGCAGGACATAAATTAGGATTAACAGTCCGAAATGATATAGCAACGGAAATCATTCGTTTACCATTTATAAATGAGAAGCAGTACAGTGTGATAGGGTCAGTTGGGAAAGGGAATTGGGCAACAGTTCCGTGGATTGCGCTAATGCATAGAGATATTACAACATCGACACAGAGAGGATATTATATCGTCTATTTATTTAGCGAAGATATGCAACGATTGTATTTGACCATTGGACAAGGTGTGACAGAAACAACTAAAGAAGAGATGCAAAAAATTAAAGAAGAGATTCGTGAACAAATACATATGTCCCAAAAGGTGAAAAAAGATGATGAGATTTTTCTAGGAACAAGCTCAAAAGCAAAAGGATATGCGAATTCAACAGCGGCTTATATTGCGTATGATGTTAATAAAATGCCAAGTGAAAAAGAGTTAGTAGAGGATCTAGAAGAAATGCTTCGCTATTATGAGGGATTCATATCCTATAAAGAGGAAGGAACGAAGTATGAAATGATTTATGAAAGGAAAGAAGTGTATTTAGATCAACAATCAATTATTGATCATGTGTCTTCTTATATTCAAAGTAAAGGTTTCTTTTATGAGAAAAAGGATCTTATTAATTTCTTCCTTTCATTAAAGACAAAGCCGTTTGTGATTTTATCAGGTATTTCAGGTACAGGGAAAACGAAAATTGTTCAGTGGTTTGCCGAGAGTTTAGGGGCTACGGAAGAGAATGGACAATTTACACTTATTCCGGTTCGACCTGATTGGAGTGATAGTTCTGATTTGCTTGGTTATGTGAACCTTCAAGGGGAGTTTCAAGAAAGACCGTTAATTAAAGTTCTTGAAAATGCAGATGCAAACCCAAATAGGCCGTATTTTGTAGTGTTGGATGAGATGAATTTAGCGCGAGTGGAATACTATTTTAGTGATTTTTTAAGTGTAATTGAAAGTCGTAAATGGAAAGATGGAAAAATTGTTACGTCACCAGTGCTTCCAGAATCCATTACGAATAAGCACATTACGATCCCAGCAAATGTATATATTATCGGAACGGTAAACATGGACGAAACGACACATCCTTTAAGTAAGAAAGTATTAGATCGTGCGAATACAATTGAATTTAATACCGTTAACTTAGATTATTTTAATTTCTTAATGGATATAGAAGAGAAGGAAGCTGAAGTTGTTTCTAATAGCTCTTTAGCAACCGAGTATCTTCATTTAAAAGAATGCTTTAAAGAAAATGAAGACCTTGTGAGAAATATATCGACTATTTTAATAGAAATAAATAAATCACTGGAATCAGTTGGGGCTCAAGTTGGATATCGTATACGAGATGAAATTTGTTTCTATATGGCATACAACGAAAAAGGAAAGTTATTATCGTTTGATGAAGCACTTGATTATCAAATATATCAAAAGATTTTACCACGTCTTGCAGGTAGCGATGGAAGAACAGAAGAGGTATTAAAGCAGTTGTATATATTATGTGCAAATGAGGAATATGATAGTGGCAACAATGATGCTTCATATGCTAAATATCCTCGTTCTGCTAACAAGCTGTCTCATATGTTAAGGAGGTTCGAGTATGATGGTTTCACCTCTTTCTGGATCTAATAATGAGATAGAGCTAGTTAAGATTGAAACAGAGGAGCTATCATTGACGATTAAAGGAAATCCTTATCATGAAAAATATGAGAGTTTAAAAGAGTATCACGCTATGAACGCAGATGAAATGATGTATTTTCAGGTAGATGGGAAGGCAGAATCCGTTTCTGTGTTTGATGCGAGATTGCAGAGATTAGATAAATGGAACGAACATCCGCCGATCTTTTTTGAAAATAGAAGTTATCAGCTTGTTGTTGTTCCGAAAAATAACAAGCAGCTCTCCTTTTATCATGAACATCCAGGATTTCGAAAACAAGTTAGTTCCATTAAAATGGGTTCACTTCACGTGTTAATGGGAAATCTTTCTTTTCCGAATGAAGTAGGAAATACAACGTTTGAAATTAAAGATGATAAAGAAACTTTATTAACCGTTACATTTGAAGTTTTTCCAGTAAAACTTGATTATAAGGATGATTATAAAGCTTTATTAGATGAGGTAAATGATGAAATTTATAATTTAGCGTTTCATCTACTAAAGAGAACTTACTTAGGAGCATCTGCAATTTACGCTACAAATCCATCGAAGAGTGAATTTTATCGTATTTTAAATGATTCCTTTGAGCGATTTATGAAGTCGATCTCTCATATAAAAAGACAGCCGCATCACACACTTATGACTAGGCATCAACTTGTACGAGGAGAAAAAATTCGTAAATTGGATTCTGTCGGAATGAATTATTTACGAAAGCGACCACACTTGCTGCAAGAAGAAAACAGTATACCGACTAAAGGCATTACAGCTTATAAGGAAGTGTCTTATGATACGTTAGAAAATCGATTTGTTAAATGGATGATTCAACGAGTTGTACATAAAATAGATGATCTACTTAAGGCGTTAGAGCCAAAGTCTAGATATACACGTGGTGAAACTGATGAAGATTTGCTGGAACGTGTAAAAAATATGAAGTATCGAATGAAAAATGAATTGAACGATCAATTTTGGAGAGGAATCGGAAAATTAGATCGATCAGTTTTTTCACTTGTTATCCAAATGGCAGCAGGCTATAGAGATGCGTATCAAATCTTCTTAATGCTATCACGAGGCTTAACATTACGAGGACAAATTTTTAAAATGTCGGTAAAAGATGTTGCAAGGTTATACGAATACTGGACGTATTTAAAACTTGGACAAATTCTATCCAAAAAGTATATACCGCTCCATCAAGATGTTATTCAAGTTAAACAAGATGGTTTATATGTAACGCTAGATGAAAGTAAAACTGCGAAAAGAACGTTTAAACACCCAGAAACAGATGAGGTAATCGAGCTTTACTTCCAAAAAAGAAATGGTGGACTGCCAACAGTTACGCAAAAGCCGGATACGATGCTCGCTATTGAGAAAAAGGGAAAGAGCTATCAATATCAATACATTTTTGATGCGAAATATCGGATTGATTTTGCTGAAACAGCTCATTATAAAAGTCGATATCGAACCCCTGGTCCGCTAGAAGAGGATATTAACACAATGCATCGATACAGAGACGCATTAGTAGTAGAACAAGAAGGACCCTTTGAGCGGACAGCTTACGGAGCGTACGTATTATTCCCATGGAACCAAGAGGAAGCGTACGAGAACCATCCATTTTATAAAAGTATAGAAAAAGTAAATATTGGTGGATTTCCGTTCTTACCCAAGGCAACAAGACTAGTTGAACAATTTCTAGATCATCTCATTGAAAAAAGCCCAGAAGAAATTATAAGAGAAGGAATCCTTCCAAGAGGAACAAAAGAAGAATGGCACTCTGCACTAGAAGAAAAAGTATTAGTAGGCAGTGTGAAAAATGAAAGTGACTATGAAACATATAGAAAGAATGGCGTATATCAGCTACCAGTTACACAACTAAAACCAGGATGGCAAGAAGCGAAGTACATAGCATTATATGCACCGAAAAAATGGCACGGAGAAAAAGGTGGCATTCAATATGTAGCCAAAATTAAACACATTCAAATGCAACAAAACGATGCTTATGTACATTTCGAACTAGAGCCATGGAAAAAACTAGACCACCTCATCCGCCCAGTAGGATATGGCATTCAAACATATACAATAACAACTATGTCGCTATTAAAAGAAGTACAAGAACTCCCAGAACTCTTCATGAAATCAAAAGAAGAACGAACTCTTTGGAAAACGCTGCGCCGTTTTACGAAGCAAGTTAAAGTTGAGTTGGATCATCGTAATTTAGATGAGGCTTCTTCTATTAAAAGTTATTATGTGCAGGATGTTCAGATTTGGGTTGATTATGAGAATGGGGTTGTTATGGTGGGAAGAGATGGGCGAGTTAAGGAAGTTCCTTTGGAGTTGGTTGTTGGGAGAGGTTCGGTGCTGTTTAGGGAAGTTTTAGAGGTGCTGAATGTTAGGGAATAGCGCTTAGATACAAGGTTGATTAAGTCATGGATAAGGGGCCAAAAGATAAATATTAGTTGAATAAAGCGTATTGTTGGCTATGGGAAGAAGAGCATATGGGATATATGCTCTTCTTTTTATTTGTAAATAAAGTGGATGTGAAATTTAAATGATGAGCACCACCCTGTCAAGGTGGCGCTCTCCCTGCTGAGCTACGGGAGAAAGATTGATTTAAAGGGGTTTTCACAGGTTTGTATAAATGAAATTCCATTAAAAAACAATGGTTATTGTAAGTTCTGTGACCATTTGTGACCACAAAATTATGTGCTTAGCTGTCTGTATATGAGTTTGTTTATTTGTAACAGTTATTGAAATGTCGATTATAATATATTGTTTTATAAGATTAAAATATTGATAAATATAGGAACTTCCTATACAAGGATAACCAAATTATTCTAATTTGTTATGTGATTTTTGGTATAATAAGATTCTAAACGGTTGGTAAAACATTACTAAATATAAAATTAATTGTTATATATAATTAAAGTGATTTAATGTGTATTATTGAGGAGTAAATTAAAAAAAAGAACATGGAAGGAGTATAGATATGTCAAAGAATCAGCTAACTAGAAATATGGAAAAATTATTAAAAAAATTAAAAAAAAGCCTGAAACAATCCGATATAGATAAGGTAAGTACATATCTAAAACAGGGATGCGAAATTAGTGGTTCAACTTTTTTTGTCTTACTAAAAAGTAACGTATATGATATGTTCGGGGAAGGTAACTACTCAGCTTAGTTAGGAAACAAGGCATGCCAAATACATGTTTCCGATTTGAAAACATGATAAAGAAAAGACTCCAATCAGAGAATGAATCTAGATCAAATCGAGAAATTCTCTTATGAAGTCGTGATTTTCCAAGGAACCGTTCCGGTTTCTATAACCTGGCCTATCGCTTGTAAGACAGATTGTTTTTGTTTTTTCATGGTACTCATAAAGCTTCGTATTTGACAAAAAGATTCTGCACCTTTCTCACTTCGGAAAGTCCCAGACACTTTCTGTTTAACTTTCGTCATTCGAATATCCCGTTCTGCTTGATTGTTATCAAATGGAATGTCTGGATGTTCTAAGA
>NZ_QJTG01000025.1:0-53767 GCF_003217275.1 Bacillus sp. 196mf | reverse complement strand
AACGCTATCCCAACGGGAAGATAGCCATAATTCTTGATAATGCGCGTATTCATCATGCGAAGCTCATCCAACCGTTTTTAAGTAGACATCTGCATCGCTTAGAATTGGTATTTTTACCTCCCTACAGCCCGGATTTAAATCTAATTGAAGGATTATGGAAATGGCTCAAATCTGACGTCATCCATAACGTTTTTTATTCATCGGTCTACGAGATTCAAAAAAATGTACAGGCTTTTATCCAGGAGTTAAATCGCACACCTGAAAAAGTGATTAATCGATTGTGCGTTCAATTGTAAAGCTTAAATTCAACTTATATAGAATATTAAATTGAATACAAATTGAAAACGATAAAAATTGAACCCATCCTAGATAATTTTTATACTCAAATTTAATTTCACATAAAAAACGTTTTAAACATAAAGTTTAAAACGTTTTTTATTCAATGCTTTTGATTTTTCAGTTCTGTTAAACACTCTTGCACTAAAGTTACCGCTTGACTCATCGCAGCTCCGCCAGCAAATGCTGCTGAAACACCACATGCTTCCAGAATCTCTTTATCCGAACATCCTTGATCAAGACAACCTTTTGTATGATAAATTGTACAATACTCATCTTGCGTTGCTAAACTAATTCCTAATGCAATAAGTTGTTTTTCTCTTTTTGTTAAAGCACCCTCTTGAAAACAAGCTTGCGTGAACGCATTATATGTCTCAGCGATTTCAGGAATTTGATTTGTAAAACTACCTATACCTTCTTTATAATGATGTAGAATATCATTTATCGAACTATGTTGCTCATGTTCCATCTTATTCCCTCCAGTCATATTATCCATACCTATTGTAGTATGCGATGAAATGGAGGCAATATACCTTCTTTTAAATTAAGAATTTTCAGTTAATTTACGTTATAATTTTAAATTATCATCTACAATAACTTTTCCTCTAGAACTTTTTCTTTCAACCTCTTTACTTCTTTCTTCCCAAAATGTTAATCCTTCAATCCCCACATTTTTAGGATTAAATACTGGATCTTTCCCTTCTTTTTTCTGCGTTTCATAGTCTTTTAACACTTTTAATGCGATTTTACTTAATAATAGAATCGCGATTAAGTTTAACCATGCCATACTACCGATTCCTAAATCTCCGAAATTCCATAAAAGCGACGCTGATTCAACACTACCGATGTAAACCATAATTAAAAATCCAAATTTTAAAACTGGTTTTAACCAGCCATACTTCAATTGACGATCTAAATAAGTAAGTGTCGTTTCAGCGATATAGTAATAAGCGAGTAACGTTGTAAATGCAAAAAAGAAAATTGCAATTGAAATAAATATTGGACCAAACCCTGTCATCACAGTTTCAACTGCTTGTTGCGTATAAATTGGACCTGCTTCCACATTTCCTATGTTTTTTACAATAGCGCTTTTCCCTTCAGGTATAACATTATACATACCTGTAATTAATATCATAAGAGCTGTCGCTGTACATACGACAATTGTATCGATATATACGGAAAACGCTTGAACTAATCCTTGTTTTGCAGGATGCGATACTTCAGCAGCAGCCGAACTATACGTCGCTTCTCCGACACCAGCAACGTTTGAAAATACAGCACGTTTTACACCCCATGCAATAGCTGCACCAACAATTCCACCAAACATTTCATTTACACCAAATGCGCTAGAGAAAATTAAAGCAAACATACTTGGGATCTCCGTTACATTCGCAATTAATATGATACATGTAACAATTACATAACCAATTGCCATAAATGGAACAAGCATTTGAGAAACGCCAGCAATTCTCTTTACACCACCAAAAATAATTGCCGCTAGTAACACGACTAAAAATATACCAGTTATATATTTGTTAATACCATTAGAGTTTTCGAATCCAACTGCGATACTACTAGATTGAATACCTGGTAATAACATGCCATATGAAAGTGTTACAACTACCGCTACAATGACTGCAAACCATTTCATTTTTAAACCTTTCTCAATGAAATATGGAGTACCGCCGCGATATTCATTCCCTACTTTACTTTTGTATACTTGAGATAATGTTGATTCAACAAACGCACTCGCTGCCCCTAACAAAGCCATTACCCACATCCAAAATACAGCTCCAGGCCCGCCGAAAGCGATCGCTGTCGCTACCCCTGCAATATTACCAATTCCAACTCTTCCTGATAAGGCTAAACAAAATGCCTGAAAAGATGATATTCCCGTCTCGGAACTCTTTCCTTCAAATAATAGTTTAATCATCTCTTTAAAATAACGAATTTGCAAAAAACGTGTTGCAATCGTGAAATATACGCCTGCCCCTAATGCAAAAACAACTAAACCGATACTCCACACTTGCCTTACTAACCATTCTACTAAATTCTCCATCCAAATCCCCCTTATCATTCTTTTGAAAAGCAATTTTGTATATAAGAAAACGGACAACTATTATCAAACTTTCTAGTTGTCCGCATCTTTCATTATTTCATCCCTCAATTTTTGTCAGTAAAACACCCTATTACTTTATATTTACCCAAACACTTTTCACTTCTGTATAATTATCAAGCGCATATGAACCTAATTCGCGGCCAATACCAGATTGTTTGTATCCACCAAATGGTGCAGCTGCATTTTCTAAGTTATAATCATTAATCCACACTGTTCCTGCTTTTAATTTATTTGCCACTTGATGACCCGTTTTGATATTTTGCGTCCATACACCCGCAGCAAGGCCATAGGATGAGTTGTTCGCTCGTTCAATTACTTCTTCTGTCGAATCAAATGGAAGTACAACAACAACTGGTCCAAATATTTCTTCCTTAACGATTGTCATATCGTCTGTAACATCTGTGAATACAGTTGGTTTAACGAAATAACCTTTTTCAAGCGCACGTTCACCACCAGCCGCAACTGTAGCACCTTCTTTCTTCCCTTGCTCAATGTAATGTAACACACGCTCTTGTTGTTTCTTAGATACGAGTGGACCCATTTCCGTTCCTTTCTCCATACCTGCTCCAAGTTTTACGTTGTTCGCCATTTTCACAAGTGCATCTACTACAGTTTCATAATGTTTACGATGAACAAATACACGTGATCCTGCGCTACAATTTTGACCATGATTATACATAATACCTTGGAATGCACCATTAATTGCTTCTTCCAAGTCCGCATCTTCTAAAATGATGTTTGGTGATTTGCCGCCAAGCTCTAACGTTACATGCTTAATCATTTCTGCAGACTGACGCATAATATACTTTCCTGTAACAGTAGATCCTGTAAAAGCAACTTTATCAATGTCATGATGATTTACAATTGCTGCTCCTGCTTCAGGACCAAAGCCTGGTACAAAGTTTACAACACCGTTTGGAAATCCAGCCTCTTTAAAGAGTTTTGCTGTATATAGTAAGGATAAAGGTGTTTGCTCTGCTGGTTTTAATACGATCGTACAACCTGTCGCCAGTGCAGCTCCCATTTTCCAAGAAGACATAACGAGCGGAAAGTTCCACGGAATAATCTGACCTACAACACCTACAGGTTCATGTCTCGTGTAATTTAAGTAATCTTTTGAAATTGGGATTGTTTGCCCAATAATTTTTGTAGCCCATCCTGCGTAATAACGATAATTTTCTACAGTCGCTGAAATATCATCATCAAGTGCTACTTGATATGGCTTTCCATTATCTAAAGCTTCTAGTTGCGCTAATTCTTCTCTATGTTCTTCAATTAAATCTGCTAACTTATAAATAAGATGCGCTCTTTCAGCAGTAGTCATTTCTGCCCACGGACCAGATTTAAATGCAGATCTTGCTGCTTTTACTGCAGCATCAATATCCTCTTCTTGCGCTTCACATACGACTGCTAGAACATCTTCTGTTGCTGGATTGTATGTTTCAAACGTCTTTCCGCCAATAGCAGAAACAAATTCGCCATTAATAAACATTTTAATTTCTTCATTTAAAAACGCTTCCACTTTTGGTTTCAGCTCAATATTTGTCTTTAACATTATGTTCTCCTCCTTATTTAAACAGCTGCATGAGCTGCAATATTTGATAAAATCGTTTGAAGCTTTTGATCTTCGTCAACAGTTAATCCTAGTCTTGGATAGCGAGAAGGTCCTCCCGCTTGCCCATGTAATTCCATGGAACGTTTAACGATTTGAACATATTTCCCTGATCCTTCAAGAAACTCGCAAAGTGGTAAAATAGCATCGTTTATTTCCCACGCCTTTTCTAATTCACCATTTTGAAAATGCTCATACATTTTTGTAACGAGACCGGGAACGATATTTCCTGCTACTGAAACCCATCCCGAAGCACCAACTAAATATGATTCCATAACTAAATCTTCAGAACCACAGAAGACTTGGAAAGCCCCTTCACTTTGTCTTACTAAATCTCTCGCTTTTCGAATATCTCCGCTAGATTCTTTAATATGCGTAACATTTTCACACTCTTTTCCAATACGGAGCATTAGCTCTGTACTCATATCGACACCAGAAGTAAATGGGTTATTGTATAGCATAATTGGTATATTTACAGAGTTTGAGATTTCTTTAAAATGAAAATAAATCTCCTCTTCCTTCGGTTTACAATAGTAAGAGTTTATAATTAATGTACAATCCGCTCCGTGCGCTTCTGCATGTTTCGTATATTCAATTGTTTCTTTTGTGGTCTCTGCTGCAGTTCCAACAATGACTGGAATACGGCCATCAATTTCTTTCAACACAGTTTCTACCATTTTAAATCGTTCTTCTTTTGATAAACTTACAAACTCTCCTGTACTTCCATTAATGATAATACCTGCAACCTTTTGTTCGATAAAGTAATTTACATTTTGTTTTACCCCATCCCAATTAATTTCCTGAAATTCATCCATCGGTGTTATTAATACTGGAAATGCCCCTTTAATTTTTTGCATATTTATCTCTCCCTATCACATTTTATTTTAATAAGAATCCTGCCGGAAACGGATCCGTAGGGTCTAATAGAAACGTCTGCATCCCTGTAATAAATCCTCTACTTTCAAAACGGAAAATGTATCCTAGTTCCTCCTTCTTCACTTTTTCCACAGTTATAAAACTATTAAATATACTTTCATTTTTAAAAGGTTTATCCGCCATATAATCATTTTTAAATAATGCATGAACATAGGAAACGATAGTAGAAACAAAACCTGGCGAACGTACGATAAAGTTATCTTCATGAAATGTAATCGACTTTATATGGTTCTTTTCTTTTTGCGAAGGATCTACTAAAATAAGCCTTTTTATTAGCGACTGTTTTTGTATAGCCTGCAGTGTAGCTTCTCCCCATCTTTTCAATTCTGAAATGTTTTCAACACGAATTTCTGGCGAATACGCACCTTTTTCTACAACTGCATATACTTTATCTGCTTGTATGAGAGAATAACTTACATTACCAACCTGTAAATTTTCCTCAATCAAATAGCAAAGTTTGCTTTCAAACGAAACAGATATAACTTCATCATTCTCTACATACGCATGAACTAAAAATATTCCAGATAACGTTTCAATTTTGTATTGATTGGACTCTCTCTTTTTTAAATACCCACTTTCGAGTAACATCGTTATTACCGCAACAATGCCCCCATAATGAAGCGGAATCGAACCTTCATGATTAAAAAATAATACAGCTGCATCCACTTCATTATGGATAGATGGAACGACAATACACCCATTCAAACCGATAAAACCACGTGGTTCATTTAATAAAAGCTTCATCTCTTCTGCTAATTCACCTGAAAATTGTTCATTTAATTGCTCCAAACTGTAGTAGTATTTGCATGGTACGTCTTTCATTACACGAAATGCCTCGCCATTTACATGTACGTCTACTGCTGTATACATTTTTTGAATGTTCATTTTATATCCTCCGTTTCATGTTCCATCGGCGGAATTAGCAAAAATCCTTCTTTGAGTGGATCCATTTCATTGTAAAAAAATTTATGCATACCCATAAGCCAAGCTGATCCCGTAATTTTCGTTATGACAGCTTCAATATTTTCAACATGTGTCGTATTCACGACATATCCTTTAAATAAAGAACCAACGATACTCTCATGAATGAACTCTTCACCAATTTTGATTTCTTTCTGAGCGTATAATACAGCTAGCTTCGCAGATGTTCCTGTACCGCATGGGGATCGATCTATTCCGCCTGGTGGTACAACAACTGTATTTTTCACATGCGCACATTCATGAGTAGCATCTGTATAAAATTCAACATGTGTTAATCCTCTAATAAACGAATACTCTGGATGAATGATTTCAAACTTCTCATTAATTGTGTTTCTTATATGAATCGCCTTATCGATGATTGTAGATGCATTTTCTGGTACTAATTCTAGGCCTACTGACTTCGCATCAATAATGGCATAAAAATTCCCTCCATACGCAATATCAGCCTCTACAGTTCCAATGTCTTTGACGTGTACAGTAATATTTTTCAATAAAAAAGCTGGTATGTTACAGAAAGATACCTCTTTTGCTTTTCCATCTTGAACAGCAATATCTACTTCCACTAAGCCAGCCGGGGTATCTAGTTTTAAAGAAGTAATCGGTTCAACTACTGGAATTAAACCTGATTCAACTAACGCTGTACATACACCGATTGTATCGTGACCGCACATCGGTAAGTATCCACCTGTCTCTATGTATATAACACCTATATCAGCCTCAGGATGACATGGGTCTGTTAATAATGCCCCTGACATTACATCATGACCACGCGGTTCATTCATTAACAATTTTCGAATCCAATCATATTCCTTTTTCATATGTAACATCTTCTCTGCCATCGTCTCTCCAATCAACTTTGGAAGTCCGCTAATTAATGTCCTCGTTGGATTCCCGCCCGTATGTGTATCAATAGTCGTAAAGACTCTTTGTGACCTCATCCGTTTAACACCCTTTCTGTAAAACGACTCAAACGAAGTGGTTCAATAGGAATAATTGTCTCTTTTTCATTTAATAACTCTTCAATTACTTTCCCAGTAACTGCTGCAAGACTAATCCCATCCCCTTCATGTCCAGCGGCAATGAAATAATTCGGAATATGTTCCACTCGTGAAATAATCGGCAAATGATCTTCTGTCCACGGACGTAAACCAGCGTAAGAACGAATTACCATCATATCTGCCATTTTCGGATAAAAGCGAATCGCTCTATTTGCGATACATTTAATGACTTCATTGTTTATTCTCGTATGAAACCCTACAAATTCACGACTACTTCCAATTAAGAAATTTTGACTTTCAGTAGGCTCAAATACGAGCGCAACCCCGTATTTTTCAGTTAAAACATCTACTTTTCTTTTTCCGCCAAATTTAGAAATTAAATAACCGAATTCCATTACTTTACGGCATCCTACATGTTGTTGCCTTGATGCTACTATAATATGCCCTTTTCTCGGTTCAATTGGTATATTTACATTTAACATCTGACCAATCTTAGGAGCCCACACACCGGCTGCATTTACAACTTGTTTTGCTGTAAAAGTACCATTCGTAGTTTCTACAACAAATGAACCATTCGTCTCTATTTTCATACTCTTTACTTCGGTCTGCTTAAAGGCTTTTGCGCCAAACTTTTGTGCCTCTGACAGAAGCGAGAAAGCAAGGAGATATGGATTCACAGTTGAATCCGTCGCACATTCTAAACCGCCTAATAAATCATCAGCAAAAAAAGGCGACTCTTCTCTTATATCTTGCCTATCAAGCATTCGAAACGGTAATCCAGCTTTTTTTTGCCGATTTACCCATTGCTGTGCAGCCTCCATCTCTTCGTCTGACTCACATACGAGAATACTTCCTGGTGCCCTATATTCAAATGAATACTCTAATTCTTCACTTAAATCAGTTACTAATTTTTGACTTACTAAAGACATTTGACTATCAAACCCTGGGTCTTTATCAATGGCCAAAATATTCCCATCACACCGTGAAGACGTCCCGCTGACAAATTCTCCTTTTTCAATGATTGTTACGTCTCTTCCGTATTTTGAAGTGTAATAAGCGATAGAACACCCTATTATTCCACCACCTATAATTAAAACGTCGCAGTGCCTCACACTATACTCCTCCTTTCCCTAAACCTCTCACTTTCTTTTATGCAATTGACGTGCCAATTCTTCATATATACAATTTCCATAAACAATATTTTTATTTGTAAAAATAATTTAAATTTACAGTAAATAGGTGTATTATTTTTTTATCACTGTCAAAATTTTTATACATAACAGGAGGGCATTATGGCATTTTCATTTCCGACTATACAAGAGTTTTTTGAACGTGTTTTAATCGATCATACATGTAGCCTTAATCACATTAAGCAAGTAAACGAAAGGTTTTATTATCTCCCTTCTACTACAGATGAATATAATTGCGCCATTATTTATGTAGATGACTCATTCACTGCACTAATTGACGCTTTTTCTTATGAATTAGCTGTTATCATCCTTAACGAAAACGATGAGCCGATATGCTGTATAACTTCTCAGCAAATGATTCCATTTCTTTATAAGTCCTACAATCAGCTACAGGCATTTTATGACACCGTAATACAAACAACTGACTCTTCTGTTACAGTCATTGATAGTAAAGAATGCGTTCGAACTTGGACAGATGGTGCTGAAAAAATATTTTCAGTCAACCATAATGAAATTATTGGGCAACCGATTACTCGTTTTTTTGATTATAAAGACTTGGAAATTTTACAATCTTTACATGATGGAAAAAGCATAGTCGCTCAGTTCCATCAGCCTCGTCCCGATTTATTCGTATTAATTAATTCAAATCCAGTTTATTGTAATGATGAAATTATAGGAGCAGTCGTTTCAGAAACAGATGTTACAAATCAAGTCGCTTTAAATGAAAAACTATTTAATATGTCACATGAAATGCACCGTTTAGAACAAGAAGTGGCAAAGTATAAAGATGAATCTGATCCTTTCCTTGCGATGAATGGAAAAAGTCCTGTTATACAAAGAACGATACAATTAGCTAGAAAAGTTTGTTCGGTGAAATCAACTGTTTTAATACTTGGGGAAAGCGGAGTTGGAAAAGAAGTATTTGCGAAAGCAATTCATGAAGCAAGTGAAGCAGCGAAGGCACCTTTTATTTCGATTAACTGCGGGGCAATTCCAGAAGCGTTATTTGAAAGTGAATTATTCGGTTACGAGCGTGGGGCGTTTTCTGGAGCTAATAGTAAAGGGAAAAAAGGTAAAATTGAACTCGCACAAGGCGGTACTTTATTCCTCGATGAGATTGGCGAAATGCCGCTCGATATGCAAGTAAAACTGTTACGTGTACTACAAGAACGAAAGTATTACCGAGTTGGCGGAGAAAAAGAAATTAATATTGATTTCCGCATTATCGCTGCTACAAATCGGGATTTACAAGAAGAAATGAGAAAAGGAACTTTCCGAGAAGATTTATATTATCGTTTAAATGTAGTTAGCCTGCATATTCCACCGCTGCGTGAAAGACGAGAGGATATTATCGAACTCACATACTCATTCTTAAACGATTTTTCAATCAACTATAACAGACCAATTCGTGACTTACCTTCAAGCATTATGCATGAACTGCTTCATTACAATTGGCCAGGTAATATTCGCGAACTTCGAAACGTTGTTGAACGACTTGTGGTATTTGCGACAGACGGAATTATAAAACAAGAATATTTACCATTTCATACAACCGAAAATTTAGACAATCATACAGCTCATTCCCTATTACTCAGCAACAATAATACAATCCTTTCTTTACAAGAAGAGATGGATGAGCATGAGAAAAAAGTTATTGAAAGGGCTTTACGAATTTTAAATGGGAATAAATTAGAATGTGCAAAACAACTTGGCGTAACAAGGGCTACTTTATATAACCGTTTAAAAAAACTTGGACTTCAATAAAGAAGCAGTATGCACCGATTAGGCGTTTACAGGTAGCTCTCTCTCCTCCCTCTATATTGGCATGATTTTTGCATATATA
Source organism: Bacillus sp. 196mf (assembly GCF_003217275.1). Lineage (NCBI taxonomy): Bacteria > Bacillati > Bacillota > Bacilli > Caryophanales > Bacillaceae > Bacillus > Bacillus sp. 196mf. The sequence goes on along the minus strand of NZ_QJTG01000025.1, from coordinate 43,752 downwards.
ATTTGTGCAAACCGAACTAGAGGAGGAATACACATGACCAATAAAAACAACTTAATCGTTTGTCGTTGTGAAGAGGTTACATACGGACAACTTCAATCGACAATTGCTGAATATAACTGCTCGGCAAGAGAATTAAAACTAAGAACACGTGCTGGCATGGGATTTTGCGGTGGTCGTACATGCAGAATAATGATAGATCGAATGATTGAAAATGCGAATCCTGACGTAACTCTTAATGAACTACCGTTAAAATATCAACCACCAATACGTGCAGTTACTTTTGGATCGGTAGGTGAAAGTAAATGAGTAGAATTACACATCACCCTATTTTAGGTACTTTACAAAGTAGTGAGCGTATTACTTTTCAATTTAACGGTCATCAATACGAAGCATATGAACATGAAACGATAGCTGCTGCCCTGTTAGCAAATGAAATACGGACATTAAGAGTTCATGAAGATAGCGGGACACCGCGAGGTATTTATTGTAATATTGGGCACTGTTCTGAATGCCGCGTGACAGTAAATACTCAAACAAATGTACGCGCATGCTTAACTGTTGTAGAAGAAAACATGGTTGTTGAAAGCGGGAAACAGCATCCGAATATCGTGAGAGAGATGGTGAAAAAACGATGAGTGATGTAATTATCATTGGTGCAGGACCAGCGGGATTATCTGCTTCTATCTCTTGTGCTCGTTTCGGACTAAAAGTGCTCGTTATTGATGAATTTATGAAGCCGGGTGGGAGATTGTTAGGGCAGTTGCATCAAGAGCCTACTGGAGAATGGTGGAACGGAATAGAGGAATCGAAGCGACTTCATGAAGAAGCAGAATCACTTTCAGTACATATCAGGTGCGGTGTTTCGGTCTATAATTTAGATAAAGATGAAAACAATTGGTTTGTACATACTAATATCGGTACGTTAGAAGCACCTTTCGTACTACTTGCTACTGGTGCTGCGGAATATTCTATTCCCCTTCCAGGCTGGACACTTCCAGGAGTGATGTCAATTGGAGCAGCTCAAGTTATGACAAATGTTCATCGCGTGCAAGTTGGAAAAAAAGGAATCATTATTGGTGCTAACATTTTGTCTTTCGCCATTTTAAGTGAATTGCAATTAGCGGGAATTAAAGTAGATCATATTGTACTCCCTGAAAAAAGCGAGTTAAGTCAAAAAGCTGGTGAACCTGAAGAAGTTTTAAACTCTCTTTTAAATGCAGCACATCTCGCTCCTTCTGCTATTTTACGAATAGGTAGCCACTTTATGAAATATGATTGGATTCGAAAAGCTGGATTAACATTCTATCCAAACAGCGGAATGAAAATAAACGGAACGCCACTTCACCTTCGGAAAGCAGCTCTTGAAATTATCGGAACAGATCAAGTTGAAGGTGTACGCATTGCTAATATTGACTCTAAAGGAAATGTTATTAATGGATCAGAGAAAATATATGAAGCAGATTTTGTTTGTATTGCTGGGGGATTATACCCACTTGCCGAACTTGCAGCTGTAGCTGGTTGTCCCTTCCATTACATTTCAGAATTAGGTGGACACGTTCCTCTCCATTCCGAAACAATGGAAACCCCTCTTCCTGGTTTATTTGTAGCTGGCAATATTACAGGCATTGAAAGCGGAAAAATTGCGATGGCGCAAGGAACTGTTGCAGGTCTATCTATTGCTAAATATGCAGGTGAACAACATGATATAGTCGACCAACAATTATATCACGCCATTCAAAACGTTCACTCTGTTCGTCAGAAAGCTGCAATTCAGTTTAATCCGATGGTAGATATCGGTAGACGAAAGATGAATGATTTATGGCATAAATTCCAAACAAATGATAAAGATTTCTATAAACAACAAGAAATTATTTAATAAGACTTATTTGTCAAAAAGCTCCCCTTATCAAAAACATAAGGAGAGCTTTTCAAATTATTTCACTTCAATTGTCCAATCACCATCAGCTTGAATAGTGAATATATGTATACCGTTTTCTTTTACAGGCATTTTTTTTGTAGTATCAGCGTTTCCGATTTCGTTAAATAAAGTGTTATCATTTAGATGAACGATAAAATTACTTTTCCCATTATTATGTACCCCATGAAATTCTTTTAAACCTTTTTCTAATTTTACAAATATAACATCACTACCATGCCCACTTGCTACCCCTGGAGTCGTCACTACTTTATCCATCGGAATAGATTGAGACATATTAGCATTCCAGTGTCCGTCTGCTAGTGCATCAATGAAATACTTTCCACTCTCTTTTATAACAACTAATTTTTTTTGTTTACCATTTCCAATAAAGTTAGAAAGTGTTCCCGCATCATTTCCCTGTTCATCTTTCAAATGAAGGATTGCATTACTTTTCCCTGTATGTTCTACATCAGCAATTACAAAACCAGATTTCAACTCAAAGAAATCTGATGAATTTTTACCATCTCCTTCTATTGACACATTATGGTCTTGTGATAACTGTTCTACTGTACTTGCTGATTTTACTTCCTTAACTTTTTGATTTGCTGTGTCAGTTTTTTGTTCTACACTCTTCTCCGTTTTCTCTTTCGCCTTTACATTCTTTGTTTCTTCTGTTGAATTACAAGCAGTTAAAGATAAACATACCGCAGCAATTGTTGCTAATAATTTCTTTTTCATAATATCCTCCTATTAATATAAAACATTCTTAATAAGAATAACATATTTTTACCAATTCATCAGTTTATTAAAAATTGAATTTTATCCTAAAATAGGAAACATACTAAAAATAGAAATTAAAATAAAAAACTGCTAGAGCATAAAGCCCTAACAGTCTTATTGTTCATCACTATTAAATTTCGCTAATGCGTAAATACCTTCTTCATCATCTAATTCAAGTTGTAATCTCGCTGCGAATGAATTGACATTATATTCTCTGTCAAGCAATAAGCGTAATGCTTCGATTAAGTTTGCTTGAATTAAAATTTGCTGGCGACCATTTACCTCTACTTCCGCAGAGAAACCGTAGTCATCGTCATACATGAGTTCAACTAACACTTCTTCTGGACCCACTTGTCTTTTTTCAGCTATATATACGCAAAGCGCATTTATTAATTCTTGTTCAGAAATTTTTATTGTTTCCATGCTACTTCATCTGCCTTCTTTTTACGTTGGTCTTTGAAGTATTTAAATGCACGAACTGCTAACATTACGATACCAGCCATTACTAACATATTTACCATAAATGCTAATACAGAACCAAGAGCTCCCATATTTGCAAATAAGCTACCCATTAGTAAACCACCAAGACCACCTAGTAATAAACCTTTCATAAAGCTTCCTTTATTACTTTTTGGTGCTGTGTTTGTTGCTTTCGTTTTTGAATCTGGAGTCGTTTTTTGAGAATTTACATTTGAGTCTTTTTTGTTTAAATCAACTTTTGACTTTTGACCTGAACTTGGTGTAAATGATTTTTTACCAGATTTGTAACTTTTCGCTGCTGCATGATCTACGAACATAAAGCTGCTAGCCCCAAAGATAACCATGAATGCTGTCATTACTGCTACAAGTTTTTTCAACATATTATATCCATTCTCCTTTTATATAGATATATGTGAAATCTATCTTTCTAGTAAATTCAGAATGATAGATTTGTTTTTAAGAACATTTTAAAGGTTCTTATGAACTTATTATATGAACTTTTGTCGAAATATGCAAGTATTATTTACTTTCAACAGTTTGGTGACAAAGGAAAAATTAAGCAAAACAGAATTGACTTTAAATGAAACAAAACATATTATAAGTTCATAAGAACTTTTTATTATTTTGGAGGTGAAAAGATGGAAACATTTCATCTCACACGAAACGAAATGGCCACCCTTCTTCTATCACTAAGAGGATGGAATACGAAAAAGCCTCTCGGTATTTTACAAGAAGCTTGGGCAAAGTCACATAAAAAAGATATTGAAAGCGGACAAAGCGTTACAGCTTTTATTACTACCGCACTTTCACCTATTTTTGAAAAGCTGATTAAAATTGACGATACTGATGTCGGTTTTTCTTTAAATGAAATAGTTGCGCTTGGCAATCAGATTGAAAACACAAGTTTCTCTGTAACTGCTATGCAAAACTGGGTGAAACGAGATATAAAAGAAATGATTGGCTCTCCTCAAAAAGGGAAAAAATATTCAATTGAACAAGCAGCCTTACTATTTATTGTCGAAGATTTAAAAACAGCACTTGATTTTGAATCCATTCGTAAGCTATTACGCCTTATTGTAAATGACCCAGCCGATCGAAGTGATGATTTAATCAATCCTGTTCATTTATATGTAGCATACTCTTCTCTATTTGAAGAACTCAATCAAGGGAATTGCTTACAATTAAATGCAACAGATACCGTTCATACAATTGAAAACATCGTAAAAGAAAAAGCTGATAAAATCGCAAGCAAGTTCGATCAAATTAATAACGAACAACGCGAAGCAATTCGTAACGCTATTATTATTGCGACCCTTTCTGTACATACCGCATATGTACAAATGTTAGCAAAACGTTACGTAACAGCAACTTTATTTTTACAGAACTTAGATGTGAAGCCTTAAAAAAATAGGAGCAGAAATGCTTCTATTTTTTTATGAGAAATTTTTAATAACCTTTTCATTAACCCTTCATGAAAACGCGGCTTATATCCTTTACTATAATACTTATAAGAGACATAAAAGAATTGAAATAGCAATCCCCTATGTAAATAAGGTATAATCTACATATAGTGAACCTTTTATGTCATTAAATAAATGGTTCTTATACTCAAAAATTCATAAACTAGAAGGTGCAACAATGTTAAGTAGTTTTATTCATTCAGTATTAACGTTTTTTGAAGGATTAGGTTATTGGGGCATTATGCTTGGACTTATGATTGAGATTATCCCAAGTGAAATTGTCCTTGCTTATGCAGGATACTTAGTATTCAATGGAAGTATCTCATTTATAGGTGCTGTTGTATTCGGTACAATTGGCGGTGTTATTGCCCAAATCTTTATTTATTGGCTTGGACGATACGGCGGACGACCTATATTAGAACGTTATGGAAAATATATTTTCATACATAAAAAACAAATAGATGCTGCAGAAGATTGGTTTAATCGTTACGGAACTGGCGTCATTTTTACAGCACGCTTCATTCCAGTAGTGCGTCATGCGATTTCAATTCCTGCTGGTATTACAAAAATGCCTTTACTACGTTTCACTACATTAACAGCACTCGCAATCATCCCTTGGTCCATCATTTTCATTTATCTAGGTGAAAAACTAGGCGAAAACTGGGAGAATATAAACGATATTGCTGGTCCGTATGTGAAATCATTTGCAATTGGTGGCGTCGTACTTATACTTTTATACTTCGTTATAAAAAAATGGACAAAAAAGCGCAAAAATCTTGCTTAAGAATATAATAAAAACCGCTATAAATTCATTCGGAATTATAGCGGTTTTCTATTTATATATGAATTAATCTCCAGGAATTATATAACACCTTTCCATCTACATTTACATGGATAAGCAACCATTCGATCATTCCTTTCGTATATTATCTCAAAAAGGAGTGATTCCCCTATGCATTGGCAGCAAAAAATACCATACTTAATCGGACGCCCTATCGGTATTTCCTTCATAAATGGGCAAGGAACTTCAGGTGTATTATGTTCAGCGCATGATGGGCAATTATATGTGTATGAATACCTTTATCAAGCCCAGTTCGCAATGAAACATTATGATTATAGACAGGTTCAAGATATACATGCATTCCCAAATTGTCCTCACCAAAATCCTCTATACTAAAAAAATCGGAACGGCTCATAGCCATTCCGATTTCTATACTTTATTTCTCAGAATAAAATTTCTGCACTGCTTCATCAAAATAAATCCAACCTTTCCAGCCTAAATGAATCGTATCTTTTAAGAAATACTTATCATATTCATGACCAGAGAAATCAACTACTGGATATCCTGCTTTCTCAACCTGTTCTCGAACTTTATTATAATACACTTCACGGCGTTCTTTCGGGAAGCCAGTATAATCATACCAAGGCCCATTTACAGGTACAGAAATAAAGAGTGGTTTGACATTTTTCTCTTTAAATAAATCTAAAATAATTTGTAAATCATCATATTCTGGTGATTCATCATATGTTTCATTTGCTCTAAAGTTTTTTAAACCTTTTAGTTTTTTCTTCAGATTATTCTTATGATAATACGGATTTTCAATTCCGAATGTATTTGTAGTAGACTCAGCTTTCCCTTCTTGTTCTGCGTGTTTACGTGCGTCTTCCCAAGAAATTGAACGAAGCCCGCTATTGGTTTTCTCTTTCATCGGTTCGATTTTAAATAAAGAGTTAAATAAATCTCTATGATCTAAAATATTTCGATACATATAAGCAAGTGGTTTAACTAAACCTGCTTTTATGTTATGTTTCGTATCATTATATACAATACCTTCTAATGAATTTTTTAATATATCATCTTCTTGAACAACTTTATAATCTAATAGCCGTTTCGCGATTTGCTTCTTCATTTCTGGATTTATCTCATCATTAAAAATAAAATGATATGCTTGTTGTTTGGAGAAATTATTAGTGAAATCCCCTTGTGATACACCAGTCTTTGTAAACCATTGTGGTGAAAGAACAAAGACTACTTTTTTACCTTCTAATTCATCCATAGTAGATGTCATATTTAAAATATGAGCTAAGCTTTGTGTACCGCCAGTTCCAATTAAAAACGGTGTAAAACCAGCTGGATTTACTTTGAAATAATTAGACGGATGATATGCATCCATTCGTAAAAATTCTGATGAACCGTACATCGGTAAATACTGTGAATTCTCTAACATTTTTTGCTGTAAAAAAACACTTTGTAATTTCTCTTTTTGTAAAGAAGTAGCCGCATCTTCTACCTTCTTATCACTAATAAGCGATACTAAACTTTTCGATGGGATTAGAATGATAATGAAAAAAAGCACACACGCTAAAATTATAGGACCAAAAGCATGCTTCATTTTCATCTTCTGTCCCTCTTTCTATCGTTATTAAATTGTAACCCTTGTCTTTGACACGCCATCTTTTCTCTCCTTTTTCTCTATACATGTTCCATTCTATTTGTCTATTATATACATGTATGTATTTCCTTCCTTGTTCTATTAAATCCTATAGAAATAGCGCAAGAAAATGTTTCCATAGAAACACGTTAATTATACAAGATTCTACATAAATTTCACACTGGAATTTTAGTAATAATTTTATTTTTAAGTCGTAAAAAAACATATGAAATGTCTATATTTCATTCGGAACTGTACAAAAAAACAGACTATCACATACGTGAAGTCTGTTTCTCCATTCTTTTATTTTTGTACATCTGCCCCTTTTAAACTTGTAGCTGGACCAAATTGATGTACATATAAATCTTTCACATATGGTTTTTGTAAGTAAGATAATCCGCGCTGGAATACCGGTGCAATTACTGCATCATCAAGTAGCATTTTTTCAGCTTCTTGCATTGCTTTCCAGCGAGCTTTTTCATCATTACCTAATTCTGTTTTAATCTTCTTAATTAACGCATCATATTCTGGGTTTGCATATTCTGTATTATTAACACTGCTTCCAGAAAGGAATACTTCTAAGTAAGTCATTGGATCTGGATAATCCGGTAACCAGCGTGATAACGACATTTCATATTCTTTCTTCTTCTCTAGTGCTAATTTTTGCGTATGTGGTTGCAATTTCACATTCACTTTTAAACCTGGTAAATTTTTCTCAAGCTGCTCTTTAATGTACTCTCCAACTTTTTTAAAGTTTTCTAATTCATAATTTAATAGTTCTAACGTCACTTCATCTGTACCTGTTTCTTGCTTTGCCTTTTCCCAATATTCTTTCGCTTTTTTTACATCAGTTTTATTAAACTCACCTGCCGTACTTCTAAAATCTTTTTTATCTGGTCCCTTTAAAAATCCTTTTGGTACGTAATAGTTTGCAGCAACCGAACCATCATTTAAAAATGAATCCGCAAGTCCTTTCTTATCAAAAACTGTACTTAGCGCAAGACGTGCATTTTTATTTTTAAGAATCGGTACATTTTCATTAAATCGGAAGAAGTACATAACTGGATCTGTATATTGTTTTAGCTCTTTATTATTTTTATATTTATCCACGAATTCTGTAGAAATAACAGCTCTATCAACTTTATCTGTTTCATATAAATTTACCGCAGTTGAAATTTCTTTTACAATTTGATAGTTTACTTCATCTAACTTCACTTCTTTTTTATCCCAATACTTATCGTTTTTCTTCATTGTAAAGCTAGCTTCATGCTTCCACTCTGATAATGTAAATGGTCCATTATATACCGCTTTATTTGCTTCTAATCCGTATTTATCACCTTGCTCTTTCGCATATTTTTCGTTAATTGGATAGAAGGATGGTAAAATTAATAATTTCGTAAAATACGGTACAGGATGTTCTAGCTCTACGACGAACGTTTTATCATCCTTCGCTTTTACTCCTAATTCATCTAGACCTAGTTGTTTTTTATTTATCTTCTCAGCGTTTTTCACATCGTACGCAATGTATGCATATTGAGAAGCGGTATCTGGATTAATCAATTGCTTCCAAGCGTATACGTAATCATGAGCGGTTACTGGATCTCCGTTTGACCATTTCGCATCACGCAAATGAAATGTATATATCTTTCCATCTTTACTCACTTCATATTTTTGTGCGCCTGCCTCAATTACTTCATCATTTTTCGATAGACGGAATAGTCCTTCCATTACGTTATTCAAAACGTTAAACGAGACTGCATCTGTGACTTTCACTGAGTTTAACGACGGAATTTCACCCGTTTCTAGTAACTGTAATACTTTCTTTTCATCTTTCGGCTTTGTTGTAGTTTTTTCTTTTGCACAGCCAACTAAAAATGAAGAAACTAATAGAGTACTAACTAATGAGTAACGAACAACTTTTTTCATTTAAAAACCCCCTCTATTTTTAAGGTAAGTAACGACGAGCACCAGCGTATTCTTCTATATATCCTGGTGTATTTAGTGGTATAATCTCTACCGACCTTTCAGCTCTTGGTGAGTGAATCATATTGCCATCACCAATATACATTGCAACGTGATGGACACTACCTTTCCCTTGATCATGTGCAAAGAAGATTAAATCTCCCTTTTGTAAGTTTTCTTTATCAACTGCAATTCCTGCTCTTGATTGCGGTCCAGAATCTCGCGGAATTGTAATGCCGTGCGATTTATAGATCGTATGCGTGAAGCCAGAGCAATCAAATCCAAAACCACTTGTACCAGCCCATATATACGGTAAACCTAAAAACATTTTCCCTGTGTTAATTAAATCATCAGCTGTCGGTTTTGGAATATCAGTTTGAGAACGGTAAACTGTTCCATCATTTTTTCGTAGCCATGCTTTCTGACCATTTGGCAACAATACACGGTATGAAATTGTGTCTTCACTTAATAGCGGCAGTCTTGTATTATAACTGACTTCAAGTGATTTATGTTTTTCAGAAGGATTTATATATAAAATCGCAGTTGGCTTTGTTATTAACACAAAAGGTTCATTTGTTTTATCTGCAAATTCTTGATTATATGTTAATTGCTTTTCAGGCATCCAGCCCGGATAACCTTCTTCATTTCGTGGTGTTGGCTGTCCATGCACTAATACCTTCACCCACTCGCCTTTCTTATCAATAACGGTTACTTCTTGACCGAGTAACGCTTGTGTTTCTAATTTATTTGCATTTGTTAACCATAGTTTCTCGCCAAGTGTCATTGATTTCGTCCATTTCCATAGATCCACTGGATTTGTTGCACTCGGTGTATCGATTGACCTTAATGAATCAGGTGCTGTCCATAACGTTGCAGCAGATACATCTATAAATGCTTTATTATCCTTCTTTTCTTCAGCATTTGCCGATGTAAACGATGAAAATATAAATAAAGTTGTTAAAAATGCAGTTCCTACTTTTTTCATATATATCCCCCTTAAAAAAATAATTTACTAGTCTCTTTTCCTAAGACTTACTATTCACTGTCGATTGAAGGTTTACCTTTGATCCAGAATAAGTCATTCCTTCTGGCTCTTCCATTAACCAAAGCGGTGCATCAAGATCAAAATAATGTATATTAGGATGTGCTGCCGCTAAATGTGCAACAGCGCTAACGGAAAGTGAAGATTCCATCATGCTTCCCACCATACACTTCACACCAGCCGTTTCTGCGATATCTGCAATACGCCATGCTTCACGTATGCCACCACATTTCATTAATTTAATATTAATTAAGTCTGCGTATCTTCCTTGAACGAGCTTTAATGCATCACTTGCTGAAAATATACTTTCATCGGCCATAATTGGCGTTTGCACACGATCTTTGACGTACTTTAACCCATCCCAATCTTTCGCGTGTACTGGTTGTTCAATAAATTCTATATTTAAATTACGATTTTCCATCTCTTGAATGATAGAGATCGCTTCTTTTGGACTCCAACCTTGATTCGCATCTAAACGTAATGTCGTATTTCTTGGTACCACATTTCGAATTGCCTCAATACGTTCCAAATCTAAATGCGCCTCTTTACCCACTTTAATCTTTAATGTTTGAAATCCTTTTTCTATATGTTTCTTCGCTTCTTTTGCCATTAATACAGGCTCATCCACACTCACTGTAATATCGGTATAAATTTCTTTCTTCCCGCCTAACAATGCATATAACGGCACATTTTGATATTGGCAATATACATCATATAAAGCGATATCTACCGCTGCTTTCGCACTTGAATTTCCAATACAACTCATTTGAATGCGCTGTAGTAACTGCTGAAACTGAATGATATCTTGACCAATTAAACATGAACGCATCGGTCCTAAAATCGCTTCTTCCATTCCACTGGTGAAATCACCCGTAATAACTGGCGTTGCGGCTGCAGCCCCCTTACCAATCAATCCTTCGTCTGTATGAATATAAACATCTATACTTTCAATTTCTGTTACAGTACGAAGTGCGGTTTTAAACGGTGTATGCAGTTTTATACGTCTACGATTTACTTTTACGTCTGTAATTTTCATTTTGTTCATCCTTTCTTCTTCCAATGAAGTGAAATCTTAATCCACTGGAAATTTATACCCACAGATTATTAGGTAAACCTATTGAGCATTTACTCTCCTATCTCTCTACTTTGTTTTCGTTTACTTTTGGTGTAGGATGATAATGTGAAATAAAAAAATCCAGCCATAAGAATGATTCTTACGGCTGGATTTTGTCTATGATTGAGTAGACAAAGCAGCAATCTGATTATATTTTTTCTGTGCATCTTTTAGCGCTACAAGTAACGCTTTTTGAGAAGAGCCGAAATATCGGTTCTTTACTTCCATTACTAACGCCGGGTCATTTATATTTTTATGTAGAAATAAATATTTAACAAATTGAGATGTTAATTCAATTGTCGCTGAGCAGTCTGCATCTACAATTTCCCCTGTATCCTTAACAAGTACAAATGCTACGAAATAGCTTTTAAACTTTTCAGTAATGGGATTATTTTGAGGTGCTTTCGCATCCCCTACGATATAAATTGTATTTGAAGCGTACACAGCTATCTTCCTTTCTTATACGAGGATAACGGGTTTCTTAATAGTCGTATGAGCGAGGAACTCAACGTTGATTAAAAAATGTATCCGCTTACCTTGTATTATAATATAATTAACAGAATTTTAACAACATTTATTTTAGTGCATATTCCATATTTATGCAAATAGCTTAAACTCTTCATTTTTACAATATGTGATTGTTCCTTGTACCATGACATTCATACATAAAAAACTGCACCTCCAATTGTTAGACGGTGTCTAACAATTGGAGGTGCAGTTCAATGGCTAGCTGTTTTTTATTACTTTGGCATCACAAATATAGTTTCATTTGACTTAGAAAATTGATACTCTTTTCTCGCAAACTTCAAAATTTCTTCTTCATCGTCTGTTAAATTTTCTATGTTAGTCTTTAAAGAACCTTTATCTTTCTTTAAAGATACTAATTGTTTCTTTTGATCCGTAATCGTATCTTTCTTTTTATCAATTACTTCTTGTTGTTTCGTTAAAATATATTGAACGTACAGAGTAGTTGCCGCAATAAAAAGGACCATTAAAATAAGACGCCTTAACTTCTTTTTATTTATCTTACGCTTGTCACTAGGTTGTGATGATTGTTCTGGTATATTAGGAACATTTACTCGTTTGAGTTTCCTCATTCAAATCCCCCTAACCCATATTTTTCACTATCATCGGCACGTTTTCTTACTAAACTAAATTCTATTCTTATAAAATAAACTCCTTCACAAAAATATCCCATAAATTAACCAATTAAAGATAGCATTCGACGACATTTCTACATTTACACCGTTTTTTTTTATACATGCTGCTATAAAATAGTAGTTTCTGTAATTCTTTTTCTACTATTGTAGAAGAGTTTTTTCACACACAAAATTCTTACCTCACATATCCATGTTATAACATGCTTACAAGGAGGGGAAATATGCATTACCGCACATTAGGTAAAACTGGAATAACTGTTTCTGAAATAGGTTTTGGGGCATGGGCAATCGGTGGTGATGAATGGGGACCTGTTAACGATAAACAATCTATAACTGCTATAAAAAAAGCAATTGAGTGTGGTGTGAATTTTATTGATACTGCGGATGTGTATGGTTTAGGACATAGTGAAAAGTTGGTGGCTACCGCGATTAAAGGACATCGTAATGATATTATCCTATCAACGAAAGGTGGTTTAATCGGACACCACTACGACCCTAATGGAGTTCCTGTATATGATACTCCCGAAAAAATCATCGCCGTATTTGAAACAAGTTTACAACGTCTTCAAACAGATTATATTGATCTTTATTTTTGTCATATTTGGTGGCATAATCGTAGAGAAACAGAAGCATTTCTACGTGCATTTGACATATTAAAACGTGATGGAAAAGTAAGGGCAGTCGGTGTTTCGACTCATGATTTACAATACATTCATCATTTCAATAACAACAACGAAATTGATATCGTACAACTTGATTACAATATATTAAATCGAAAACCTGAAAAAGATATATTACCATTCTTACAAGAGAAAAATCTAGGAGCTATTATTCGTGGTCCATTAAAAATGGGCATTTTAACTGGAAAATTCACAAATAAAACAATTTTTCCAGATGGAGATTTACGCAAAGAATGGCCAAATGAAACTTGGTTTCAAGAAGACTTACAAACCGTAGAAAAACTTCGATTGCTCTCAAATAAAAATCCGACCCTAGGGCAACTTGCACTTCGCTATGTACTCTCTCATCCGGCAGTAAGTGTTGTAATTCCTGGTGCCAAAACCGGAATGCAAGCACAAGAAAATGCAAATGCATCTGTTCGCCCTATTTTGAGTGATGAAGAGCTTAACTATATTCATTCAATATAAAAAGCCCAATCCGGGCTTTTTAATTTGGCAAACTAATATCATACTCCATTCCCTTCGCTGTGTCCTCCGCAACATGCATGCCTAACAAGTTTTTCACAATATGAAATGCCATATTAATTCCAGCTGAAATTCCGGCAGATGTTATAATATGTCCTTCATCTACAAACTTTACATTTTCTATAACTTCAACATTTTGAAACTCATTTTTAAACTTTTCAATACTAGCCCAATGTGTTGTTGCTTTTAAACCTTCCAGTAAACCTGCTTTCGCCAGTAATACCGCTCCTGTACAAACTGAAGTCATCAGCTTTACTTCTTTCATTTGTTGGCGAATCCATTTTATTACTATTTCATTTTTTATTTCATATTCTCTAGCACCTAGCCCACCGGGAATTATTAAAATATCCACTGGTGGTAAATTTTCAATACTATAATCTGGCTGTACCTTCAATCCGTTCCTTGCTGTAATCATTTCCCCATTCTCGCTAACGGTATAAACAGTAAATGGTTTTTCTTCATTCACCTCAGTTACAGAAAAAACTTCAAATGGCCCTGCAAAGTCTAACACTTCTACTTCATTAAATAAAAATATACCAACACTCCATTTATTCATCATAAGTTCACTTCCTGTTTCAAATGATGTAATAGATGATCATATCCTTTTTCTAATGCAATATCATACGCTGTTTTCCCATCATATTTCTTTATCATCTTATTAGCTCCATTTTTAAGGAGTAACATAATTATTTCTTCATTTCCTAATAATGCCGCTTCGTGAAGTCCTGTCCAGCCACCACTTTGCATAATATTTACATCTGATCCTTTTTCAATTAAGAAAGCAACAAGTTCACTTTGCTTGTTCGCAATTGCTGCTTGCAAAGGCGTATTTTCATTTTCGTTTTTCGCTCTACTATGTATATCTGCACCGCTTTCTAAAAGAAAACTCGCTATTTCTTTCTGTCCAAAATAAGCTGCTAAATGAAGTGGTGTCCATCCATCTTCACTACATTCGTTAACAATACTTGGACTCGCCTTTATAAACTCCACTACTTTTTCCTTATGACCACTTAAAACAGCTTGTGCTATTGATTGTAAATGCTCCATAATAATCTCCTATCCTTCAAAATATTTAAGCATCCCCTTCTACATGTTCTATTAATTATTACATTTTCCTTTTAAAAACTTAAGTTTACATAATAATATTATAAATCACTTTTGTACTAAATGTTGAATAGCAATAATGTTAAAAATAATACCTTTAAACAATAAAGACTATGATTTCATTAGAGTTACTGAAAAAAGCAATTAAAAAAACTATACACATAGTTTTCATCATATTTGTTCAGTTGCATGAACTAAAACAGGTAATGTTTATTCTGCTATTCATGCTTTCAACATATCAAATAATATTATTCCAATAAAAAAACAATCCATTTTTAAAATGGATTGTTTTTTTATTTCTGTTTTATGCGGTTTATTTTATTTTAGTATTTTCAATGACGAAATAATTACACTTACAAAAATGAAATGCTACTATTTTAACCACTCTTATAGTAAGATTTTCGTTTGAAAACAAAAACACATTTTCGCCTTACGATTGAAAAAACATATGTAAAAGCTTCTAAAACAGCCGCCTTATCATATTAATCTATAGCAATTCTGTCTTCTTCCCTTACCTGTTTCCTTTAACACATACGATTTTAAAACTAGCGCCGTTAATGAATCTGTTAATGTTTTATATGATAAATTTGATAATGCCAATAGATCGTTCGTATATAACATTCTATGCTTATCTAATAGTAATAGTACTAATCGTTCAGACGGTTTTAATGCCTCATCACTTTCTAGTATAAAGTCTATATTTTTCATTTCTCTAATTATTACTCCTTATATAAAAAAATACTTTAAGTGCTAATTTAATATAAAAATAATACAAAACAAACTTTGAAATATATTAAAATAACATTACTTTAAGACACTATTATACTATAACATATAAAAAGCATTTGCCGAAATAGGAAATGCTTTTTATATTGCTTATATAATTCTTCAAAAACTACATTTAAAAACGGTTGGTCATTCTCTAAATATGAATGACTAACCGTTTTCCAGCTTCTTCTCAATTACATGTTTTACCTTAAATATTTCTTGCAATATGTGGCTTACTGTAATGACTTGTTCCACCGCCACCTACTACTACTTTACCGCCTTTTTCGAAAATTAATAATTTACTTGAACCATCTGCAAGAAGTACTATTACTTCAGCATTATTACTTGTTGCTACATAAATTACATAACCACTCTTTGATATACAAGTTTCCCAATTCGCATCAAATTCTGATCTTACTACACGATTTGAATACACTTGATTTTCAATTCTATCTTGTTCTATATTTTCCAAATTGATTCCTCCCACTTCACTAAAATAGCATTTATAGGAAAATAGCAGCCCTATATAAAATAGTAGCTGACTTTAACATAAATAGTATATGTAGTAAGTAGCAGAATGCTTGGACAATGAAAACCTAATAACATGTAAGCGATATACAATTAAAATAAGGCAATCGATATTATATCAATTGCCTTATTTTCATAGATAGTTCTTTTATTTCTCGTTTCGCACAGCTTCAAAAGTAATCATTTGATTTGCATTTGACGGTTCTTTTTCATAAACATATTCAGCAGAGCAAGTAATGTTAGAGAAACCTATACTTTCTAAAAGGAGTTTAAACTCTACTATTCCATACCAGCGCAGCGCAAAACGTTGTAACTCTGTTTGTACTAGCTGTCCTTTACTCCACTTTTCATATTTCAAATATGATACAGTAACTTGGTTCAGCCAATCTATTCCAATTGATTTATTTTCTAATGTGATTCCGTCTCCACTCGGCAAAGAAAAAGTCGATGTATGAATTTCCCCAGTCTTCCAGTCATGCGGAAGCATAATATCTACGATTAATCGTCCGCCTGGATTAAGATGTTCATAAAAACATTTCAATGCGTTTATAGAATCCACACGATTTTCAATTAAACAAAAAGATCCAGTAGGAATGATAATTGCCTCATATTTATGCGGAATTGAAAATTGTTGCAAGCTTCCTTCATACAAATTAGGATGTAAGCCTCTCTCTTTACACCGCTTACGGCAAGAATCAAGCATTTCAGGTGAATAATCTATCCCATCCACTTTAAAACCAGCCTCTAGAAGCGGAATGATGACACGCCCTGAACCTACTGCAGCTTCGAGAATTCTACCTCTACAATCTTTTAAACGTTCTTTGTAATACTCAATATCACCATTTAAAGAATAACCGACTGGTTTTGTGTAGTCATACAGTTCCGTACAAAGTGTACTATAAAAACTAAACATTTATTTTCTCCTCCGTTTTTACGTACGGAAGATTCCAATTCAACTAATCTTCCTGTACCTCTAAATTTAATGCGCTTTCGAAAGAGCTGACTGTCATAATATATCACTCACTTTCCATAGAATATAATGATATTGTATTACATAACCTTCCAATTTGAAATATAAAATTAAAAATTCAGACTATAAAACAAAAAGCTTACTTTAGTAAGCTCTTTGGAAAAAATATTTATTTCACAATCGGCAATGTCACTTCACTTAATTTCACTGTAAGTTTCGTGCCCGCTTTCGGTCTAATTGTATAATCATAGTCGCTAGCAATTAAAACGACCCCTATTTGATGTCCAGCTTTAAAGACATAATCATCTGGCTGCATGTCCCATGTGAATGTATAATCTTTGCCCGGTTGAATCACTGTTGAATTTTCTATACTCTTTAAGTTTTGTGGATCCATCCAGCCTCGTGTTACGATTTCCGGCTTCGTTCCTCCATAGTCAACAAGTAATGCTGTTAAATTTGATACAGATCGATCAATATTTCCTGTAATTGAAATCTTTGGTGTACCACTTATGCGTGTATCTTTTTGCAGTACAGGCATTGTATATACTAATCGATTGGCTACTTCTAATTCTGGGTTTGCTACTAATTGATTTGATTTTATTTGTGCATCATCTACGAATGAGAAAACTTTATTAACCGATCCCATACTTAGTGGCAAATTGACTGATTTATTACTTAAATACATACGGATTTTTGAAGGTACAGCCGCTGGATCTGGCCAATTTTTTATCTTTTGCCACGATTTATTTTCTCTTTGCACATCAACCATTGGTTCATCCATAATTCCATTTTCAATTCCGTACAACCAATAATCTAACCATTTATTTTGTGTTTGCTGCCAGTTATTACTTGATGTCCCACCATGACCACCTTGGTGTAGCCACATTTTACGAGGAACATTATTTTCTCCGAGTGCATCCCACCATTGCGCGAACTGCTTCGTCTTAACATTCCAATCATTTAAACCATGAACAACAAATACGCTTGCTTTTACATTTTTAGCATCTTTTACATAATTGCGTTTATCCCAAAAATCATTATAATTACCTGTTTTTCGGTCTTGTCCAGCCGTTAACTCTTTTATAACTTGTCCGCAAACTTCAGGATTTTCCCTTGTCAGTACTGCTTCTGCCATATTATCTGTATCTTCTCCTTGATATCCGCCTGGCGCAATTACTGCACCATTTGCACGATAATAATCATACCAACTACTAATTGCTGCGATTGGAATAATTGTTTTTAAACCTTCAACTCCAGTAGTCGCAACAGCATTTGGTAGTGTACCATTATAAGAAACTCCAGTCATACCTACATTTCCTGTAGACCAATTTGCCTGAACTTCCTCACCCTGTTCTGTAAATGCTTTCGCGCGACCGTTTACCCAATCAATAACAGACTTTGTACCGAGTATTTCTTGTTCATCTCCAGTTGTAGGGCATCCATCTGATTTTCCAGTACCGATACTTTCGCCTAGAATAACTGCATAACCCCTTGGCACGTAATAGTTCCCATACGAACCAAGATTAACCGCTCCATACGGTTTTCCTTCATACGCATACAATTCTTCATCTACATTATATACAGGAACATCTTTTAATCCTGATCGATATGGACTCATTTCATAAATAACAGGAACCTTCACATTCGAATCTGTCTTTGGACGCATAACTTTTATCGATACTCTGTCTTTCTTACCGTCGCGATCACTATCAACTTCTGTCTCTACATATAAATTTTCGATAATGGCTTCATCGAGAGAATAAATCGGCTTTGTCATCCCATTTTCTAATTCAATTTTCGTATTTTTAGTCTCTTCTTTCTTCTCTGCATGCACATCCATAGTAAAGCTAGGTATAATTGTTGCAGATAGCATTGCTGACAGTGTAATTGCCATTTTCTTTTTACTCAAAATGTTCCCTCCCCTTATTCGTTCTCTTTTACTATATAACAAAATAACTGAAAATTCAGTTTTATTTTTATATAATAGTTGAGAAACTCAAAGATTTCTTATTAAGTAAAATTCAATACAGGTGTGAAAGTATTTTCCCACTCCCAGCTTCTATATAAAGTGAGCCCTCACCAATCGGGCGTTTACGGGCAGCGGGGCCCCACCTAACTTCTTTGCTTCCGCTGAATTTTGAGTTTTGGGGTCTTACTGCCCGGCAAATAGCCGGAAAAATAGAGAAAAAGACAACCGATATTTCTATCGATTGTCTTACATTCCATTTATTATTTTTCTAACTCTTTAAAGGTATCTTTCAAGTCTTTATCAGATACTTTTATATCTGCATTTTTAAGCAGATCTCTAGTAACTTGTTGATGGAATTGAGGATCTTGTATACGTTGCTGTTCTAATTCTTTACGAATATTCTCTTTCTCTTCCTCATATGGTTTAAGCTCTTTTTTATCCGTTAGCTTAATAATATGATATCCGAAAGAAGATTTAACAGGTTCACTCAATTGACCAACTTCTAGCTTATATGCAGCATCCTCAAATTCTTTCACCATCATACCTGGTCCAAATTCAGATAGTTCTCCACCTTTTTCTTTAGAACCTGGATCCTCTGAGTATTGTTTAGCCAATGCCGCGAAATCTTCGCCACTATTTAATTTTTCTTTAATTTCTTTTGCTGTCTTTTCATCTTTCACTAAAATATGGCTAACTTGAAGCTTTGGCTTATAGTAATCTTTAATATCTTTTTCCGTTACGGTTGCTTTAATAGCTTTTTCAAAAGCGAAAGTAAGCTTTAATTTCTCTTTCAACTGATCTTCATTTTTCACACCATTAGATTCCATATATGTATTAAAATTATCGCCCATCTTGTCTTTTAATTCTTTCAGTTGTTTCGTTACCTCTTCATCCGTAACTTTATATTTATCATTTAATACTTTCTCTACTACCATTTCAGATAAATTCTGTTTACCATAGTTTTCTTTTAATTTTTTGTTAAAATCACTTTCTGAAATGCTTCCTGATTTTGTAGTTACAATATTATCTGATGAACCACATGCAGATAAAGATAACGTCATCCCCATTAAAATGCTACCAATTACTAATTTCTTTCTTTTCAAATCCGAATACCTCACTTCATTAAATTTAAATGTAACTATGTAAATATAACGTTTCCCTGTGAACTTCACGTGAATTTAATGAAAGTAGAACATTTGCTAATTCTCCATTTAATACATCAATTTTGAAAATTATGGTGATTCATCCTGTATCGCTAACCTCTAAAGCTGCAAAAAGGACTAAATTTTCATTAGTCCTTTTTCACATTTATATAAAATTGAATTTCCCCATTTATAGAGGAAACTCCATATTCAAAACCATGTCTTTCTAAAATACTTTTCACTATCGCTAGTCCTAATCCTGTACCTGATTTTTCTTTACTACGAGAAGATTCTAGTACGTAAAAAGGCTCCCAAATTTTCTCGATATCTTTAATTTTATCCGTATGAATGCCATTTTTTATTTGAAAATATATACTTTTATTTCTATCTTCTAAAGTAATTATTATGCTTTGATTTGCTGTATATTTTATTGCATTAGAAATTAAATTTTGAAATACCATTCTCATTTTATTTAAATCTGCATAAACGCTTGTATCACCCGTATTACAGTTTACTTGTAAGTCAATTGCTTTCGAATCCAGGTCAATCTGATGCTTATCTAATATACTCTGGACCAGTGGTTCAATGGGGAATTCTTCTTTTTGTACAATATCTCTTTCTAGTTTAGAAAATCGTAATAGTTCTTCAATTAAGTTTGATATTTGATCTGTTTGTTTAATAATTGTATCTACGTAAGTCCCATCATCTAATCCATCTTTAATCCCCATAGAGTATGCTTTTACTAATGCAATCGGTGTCTTTAATTCATGCGTTACATCACCCATAAATCGTTTTAAATGTTCATTACGATCAGTT
Organism: Bacillus sp. 196mf; assembly: GCF_003217275.1. Taxonomy (NCBI): domain Bacteria; kingdom Bacillati; phylum Bacillota; class Bacilli; order Caryophanales; family Bacillaceae; genus Bacillus; species Bacillus sp. 196mf. The sequence goes on along the minus strand of NZ_QJTG01000025.1, from coordinate 22,902 downwards.
AAGTCTTGATGTGCTTCATGTAGTTTTTCACTCATGATATTAATACTATTGGCCAACTCTCCTATTTCATCATTCGTTTTCACTTTCGTTCTTTTAAACTGCAAATGTGAAATATCCTGAGCCACATCACTTAGCTCCTTCAGTGGCGTCGTTATTATTTTTGAAAGTATCCACACAAGTAAAATAATAAGAAGGAGCGAGAAACATACGATGTATAAGTAAAATGTATTTAACGTATTTATAATTTCATTTGAATTCGCAATGGAAGTCCCAATTAAAATTATCGTATCATCTTTCGCAATATATTTAGCAAAAAAACTCGCTTTTACCTTTCCTTGATCGTACAGTTTATTCGATTGCCCTTCCGTCTTCACTTTCATAACTTCGTCTTTCGTAATCCAAAGCTTATTTAAAGTTACTTTCTTTTTCGTAAGTTGCATGCGTAACGCTTCGTTCATAGCATCTTCTGACTGATTAATTGGCGTATACGCAATTGTAACGTTGTTTTCACTTTCAATTGTATGAATAACATCCTCTATATTTTCCACTGTTGTATTTTGTATTTGTGTTGTAAATTTATTTAAGTTTTCACGTGTTTTATAAATATTATAGTTCGGTAAGAGATTGTTAATGAATAATAATGAAATCATAAAGATGAGAATAACAGTTGCAGAAATACTTAAAAATAACTTTTTCCCAAGTTTATTCACTTTGTTCCTCCAAACTATAGCCCAACCCGCGATGCGTCTTAATAATATTTTCTCCAATTTTTTTACGCAGCCTTCTTACATGTGTATCAACCGTTCTCTCTTCTCCAAAATAGTCAAATCCCCATACAATATCTAGCAATTTTTTACGAGTTAAAATCGTTCCTTTATGATTTAAAAAGCATTTTATTAATTCGAGCTCTGTTTTTGTAATTTCTAACTCTATATCATTTTTATATACTTTATTTTTGGCGAAATTTATCTTTACATCTTGTACTTGAATAATATCATCATGCTGAATAAGTTTTTTCGCTCGCGTAATTAGTACTCCTGGATGAAATGGTTTTTTCACGTACTCATCTGCCCCGCTTTGAAGCGCAGCTAATTCATCTTCGCTTTCACTTTTCGCCGTAAGCATTAATACTTTTACGCTTGAATTCTTTTTTATTTCCTGACAGACAGTAATACCACTATGTTTTGGCATCATCCAATCCAAAATAGCTAAATCAATTTTTTCATCATAAAATATTTGAAGTGCTTCCTCTCCGTCTTTTGCTAATAAAACTTCGAAGCCTTCTTTTTCAAAATAAGCTTTTAAAATTCTTAACATATCTTGTTCGTCATCTGCAATTAAAACTTTCATATTTTTTCCTCCATTGCTTTTAAACAAAAACCAATTGTATCATACAACATCTTTGTTACATGAATGTGACAGAAAAATATTTAAAGCTTTTGAGGGGATAGTAATGGTGAGGTGTTGTATTATGATAAAAAAAATCGGGGTCATTTCTCTTCTTTTATTTCTATTATCAACAAATGCATTAGCAAATACAAATCAACAAATTGAAGTGTTTGATTGTCAAAAAGAAATGGTCATTCAAAAACAATCTTTAGATCCAATAGTCCAAAAAGAAGCAGTTCAATACGCTAAAGCAATTACTGGTCCATTTAAAAACTTAAATGTCGTTCCAAAAGATGGCTATATGATAAAAATCCCATTATCTAAGCCGGTTTCTATTACTAATCAATGGTTACACACTACAATAGACGAAGTACTTATACTGCTCCCACTAAATGAAAAGCCTTATATTATGCTTTATGATGATGAAAATAATCCGCATTTTTATTATGTAAAAGGTAAACCAGGATTATTATTGAAACAAATGAACGTTAAAACGTAATTGACTGAAAAGGAGTCACCTTATAAGCTAAATTTTAAAAGCTAAGGTGCTCTTTTTTATAATAACAATTTAGTAAATGAAATTATAAAAGTTGTTTTTTAATATAAGGATCGCAACTTCATATATCAGCGATTTTTAAGATATATCGATTTACCAACTAAAATACCTGTCCGTCTATTCTTTTGGTAGCCACCTCGATAATACTTTGTAGTGACTAGATCCCTTATATAATCCCTCTTTTACAAATCCATTTGCAGTATAAAACGCATCTCCTTGCTTCGTGTCAGCATATAATACAATCACTTCAAAATACTTTTCCGCATGACATAATAGTTGGTTTAATAATAAGTTCCCTAACCCTATACGCCGAAAATCCTTTGAAATATAAAATCTCCTTAACCGCCCAATCTTATTGTCTTTTGTGTACGGATCCTCATTTAAACCTCCAACTCCAATTAACATATCACCTCGGAAAACACCATATAAACATTCTCCAGTTTTATTGAATACATTTATTTTGTTTTTATATTCATTTATTATCCTTATAAGGAAATTAAAACCTTCTTCTTCACTCTCTTGAACGAGATGACTGAATTCATATTCCATTAAATTTTCTATTTGTTGAATATGTATATCTTTCAAGTCCATTCCCCCTAAGTACGAAAATATATAAAAATGCTCGAGAATCATTTATTCTGAGCATTTTTATGGTTGTTACTTTATTTAATTCATAGCGTGCGTATTCTTCACTTCAGATAATATTCCCTTCAACCCCATTAAATCATCTATTACTATATCAGCCTGAGCAAGTTCATCTTCTTGCGCAAAATCAAAACTGCACCCAATTTCCAGTAAACGGTTGTCTTTCGCTGCATTTATATCAGATAGCCGGTCACCAACTACGGCTGCCTCTTTTATATCATATTTGTTCATAATACTTTTAACTAAGTCACCTTTATTTAGCGATTGTATTTGTTCAATACTAAACGTTTCAGTCACCCACTTGTCTAAAGCATAATAAGTTACGATTGCTCGTAAATATTCTTTCAAACCATTACTAGCAATGTAAATGGAACAATTATTTTCTTTTATATATGTAAATATTTCTTTTACATTTGGATATAAAGCGCCTTTTCCGCTTTTTATGTTTTCAATAAGTCTATCTAAAAAATATGCATCTGTTTGTTCTCTTATTTCAATAGAATGGTCTGGTAATAAAGCTTCCCAAACTTTCGGTAACGGCACACCCATAATTTCTCTATATTTATCAATTGGTGTTACTGTATCCCATAATTGTAATGATCTTAAGTGATTAAAAGTATCATCTAAAGATAATTCTAAAATTTTATCTGTTTGAAATAACGTTCCGTCCATATCAAAAATTAATGCTTGTAACATCTCATTCTCTCCTTTTGAACTATAGTACAGTTTTACTCTTTATATTTTTAAGCATCTCAATAATAATTTCTGAGCAATAATTCGCAGCAGTTTGCGCGAAGTCATCATAAGAAATTTGAGCTTCATCATCTGCGCTGTCAGAAATACATCTTATAATGAGAAACGGTATATCATTTATATAGGCAACATGTCCAATTGCTGCCCCTTCCATTTCTGTACAATGAGGTGCGTATTCGTCTATTAATTTCGCCTTTAACTTTGAATCTTCAACAAAACATTCACCGCTGACAATTCTTCCTTCATGAACTGCAATCTGTAAACTACTACTAATACAAGCTTTACGTGCTAACTCTACCAATTCCTTACTTGCAATAAATTCCTCTTGGAACGGAAATAAGTTTTTCATTTGAGTTTTACTTACATCATGATGAGTAACATTCGTTGAAATAACTATATCGCCGACTTTTACATCTGAATGTAATCCGCCAGCAACGCCCGTATTAATGATAGAGTCTACATCAAATTTATGAATTAATGTTTGCGCGCATGCAGCTGCATTTACTTTCCCTACACCAGAACGTGTAATAATTACTTCTATTCCCATGAATTCTCCAATATAAAAAGGCATTCCCGCTATTGTCTGTTCCTCTTGTATAACTAGTTTTTCTAAAAGTAAATCTATTTCAATTTGCATTGCTCCAATAATGCCGATTCTGTTCATGTATGTAGTCTCCTCTTTATTTATAAGTCGGCCAATATATTATGTAATACACCATAATTTTCAGCTATCCAATTCATTTCATCTGCAAAGCGTGAAGGTGGTACACTATGCTGATCCATATTGGCATGGATCCACCAAGTACTCTCCATGTACCAAAGCATTTGAATTGCCTGAACAATATTCCCTACTGGAAAGTCTACTTCATTGCGGTACCCTTCTAAAAATGATGCAACAAGACTCTTATTTAATACTCCGTCACTTAATGCGCACGATATAACTACACGGCCAATATCTAACTCTACATAATCGTAATCCATGCGATCAAAATCAAGAATCGCTGATACTTTATCATTATGAAACAAGAAATTATCTACCCATAAATCACGGTGCACCCATCCCCGTTGGCTATTATGAAATTGTTCTGTATTTACCAATTGTGTTGCTTCTTGCTGTAATTTTATATAAGGGAGAATGTGCTCTTTTCCTAGCTTCTCTACTTCTCTCATTTTTTCTTCCCAATGTTTCAATCTCGCCTCTTTAGTAGGTGGAACAAATTTAGGATTTTCTCCTTTTATTAAAGAGCCATCATTTAACAAGTTATGCATATAACCTATCGTCTGACCAAGAGAGTGAATTTCCTTTTGATTCACTTTTCCTGGTGAAACTAAGCTACCTTCCTTATGTTCTAATACTATAAATCTTTCATCACTTTTGGATATATGCATTACATTATTTTTATAAATTAATACCCTTGGACAACTTACACCATTATTATGTAATCTTTGCTGTTGTTGTAATGCTTGTATTAAAAGGGCTGAGTTATACATTTTGTACCGTTCTTGATTATATTGCTTTAATACAAAATCCCCTGCATCCGTTTCGAGTTTCCACTTCAAATTTAGCCAACCACGGTGAATAGGTATTGCATTTCGAATTTTAAATTCAAATAAAGTTTCACATTCTACTTTCAGCTCTTGAAAAATCATTGTAGCTTTTTCATTAGATAACGGCTCTATCATCTTACTTATCCTTTCTTAGCTTGGCATTCCTTTCACTCTCTCTAACATAACCGACAATAAAAATTTCGGAAGTACAAGTTGCCTCTTCAATCTTTTCGGCTGTGAGAGTAACCTATACAGCCATTCAGTTCCAGTATCCCTCATCATTTTCGGTGCTCTTTTTACAGTACCAGATATTATATCAATCATGCCTCCGATGCCAATAGATAGCGGAACGTTTAATGTTTGTATGTTTTCATAGATGAACTCTTCTTGTTTTGGTGAACCTAGTCCTACGAGTAGTAAATGGGGCTTGAATTGCTTAATTTTTATTTTTATTTTTTCTATTTCTTCACCATTTACAAATCCATGCTGTCCTTTAAACTGTGCTCCTGGGAACTGCTCATTTAATTTTTCTAATGCCTTTTTATTACTTTCTGGAGCGGCTCCAAAAAGAAAGACACGATATTCATTGTCGTTACAATATTTTATTAAATCGTGAGTTAAATCCGCCCCAGTAACACGTTCTTTCAAAGTTCCTTTTAATATTTTCGAGCCAATTATGACACCAATCCCGTCCGCTGTTATTAAATCCGCAGATAGTAACATCTTTTTAAACTGCTTTGATTTTTCCGTATTTTCCTTTGCAGACATAACAATTTCAGGATTTGCAGTTACTACAAACCTTGGTTTCTCTTGTTGTTCATGTATCCAACCTTTTAATAAACTTATAGCTTTTGCATATTCTAAAGTTGAAAAAGGTATACCTTTTATAAACTGTTGATCCACTATACTCTCCCCTTACATAAGCTGCAAATATTCATCAATGTCTTTAGAAATTTGAATAAAAGCCTTATTCCAAAATTCATAATTTCTTATATCTATTTCAAAATATTTTTTCATAAGCTCCTCTACTGGAGCCTTTCCTGTTTCTCTTAAAAACTCTTTATATTTCGGATGAAAAGTACTTTTACTTTCTTGAGCTATTTCTAATAAACTAAAACTTACTAAATATCCAAATGTGTATGGATAATTGTAAAAAGGAACATCTGCTATATAAAATTGAATATATTTCATCCATACAAACGGCTGGTATTCACTTAAAGAATTTCCATATGCTTCTTTTTGTGCCATTATAGATAATTTCTCAATTTCATCAGCACTTAATGGACCCTCTTTACATTTTTCATAAAGTGTTTTTTCAAACTGATACGATGCTCGTATTGCCATTACATAATTAAAACTATTTCTTATTTTCCAGCTAAGCAATGCCTTTTTCATATCTTTACTATCAGTTGTTTCAATTAGATAATTTAAGAGTACCGTTTCAAAGAAAATAGATGCTGATTCAGCCGTACTCATCGGCAAATAATCATCTAAAAAAGATGTAGATTGTTCAAAACTCATATTATAAAAATGCCAAGCATGTCCTAATTCATGAGCGAGCACTCTTACACTATCTATACTCCCATCATAACGCATGGAGATTCTCGATTCTTTCTCACTGAAAAATGGAGCACAAAACCCACCTGGTAGTTTATTCTCTCTCGGTTCAGCATCTATCCATCCACTTTCTATCGCATTACGTGCAAATACTGCTAATTCTTCATCAATATTCTTACATGCATCATAAACGTTTTGTACTGCTACTGAAAAAGGAATAGTAACCTCATTACTTTCCTTTACTGTCATAAGTTCATGCCATGTAATCGAAGCTTTCCCTTTCTTATACACGTTTAAAGCACTTACTAATTTATCAAGGTTTTCTTCTGTCACATTCCACATTTGTAATAATACAGTTTCTGAAATGCCATTCGCATGAAAAGATTGTGCTAAAATCTCTCTATCTTCTATTTCATTACTCTTTATATTACGCAATCTCCCTATTTGATTTAATACGGTAGCAAAGATTTCTTTTTCCTTATGTAAAGTACTTGTAAGTAACTCGAATACTTCTAATCTTTCCTTTTCATTATCACTATTCATTGCAATGTTATTTGCTTGTCCAAATGATAATTGTTTGTTATTGTGCTCTATTTCTATCCTATCCCGTAATTGTATGTACATATTTTCCCACGCATTAAGTTCATCTTTTATTAACTTAGTATTATCTGAAGTTTCCACTTCATTATGTTTTATTACTTGCTGTACTTCACTTTTTAGTTCCTTCACTTTCACAGTCAATTTAGTAAGGTCAGATGAAACACTTTCTTCAACCGATTGACAGTACAAATAATATTCTGCTTTTTCAATAGCTTGTATAAGCTTTGAAAGAATCTCTACATCTTTTGTTACAAAATATTGCTCTTTCAACTCCAAAATCGGAAATAGAATATCCTCATTCAAATACAGTCGATTTAAATCCCATCTAGCAATTTCTTGCATTTTTATAGCCGCCTCCTATTTTTACAAATAGTTACAGATATTTCTCCCTACACAATTATATATGAAATGACAAAATTTCGATATCATTAAATATTCAGTTTACTATAAATACATTCTTATTTATACTCTTTTCTTCTACCATTAAGTATCATTCCACATATAAAAAATACTCCCTCTACAAGATTGCATTTGATATAGGAAAACTTCAAAGATTTTATCTTCATCAATACCATAACGACCGATTATCACAGATTAAAAAATAAAAAAGGATTGATCAAAAGATCAATCCTTTACTCTACTCCATTTAAGAAAAATAACGTTATAACGCCAGGTCCTGTATGTGCTCCGATTGCTGCACCAATTGTATTTACGATAAATACTTCACAGCCAAATCTTTCCGTAATTAATGCTTTTAATGCTTCAGCTGTTTCTAAATCGTCACCGTGAGTCATACCGATTGTTTGACCTTTAAGGTCTTTACCACGCTCTTCCATAATATCAACAATACGGCTTAATACTTTCTTTTTCCCTCGTACCTTTTCAAGTGGTACAAGTTTTCCTTCTTCCACGTTTAAGATCGGCTTAATGTTTAGTAAACCACCGATAAAACCAGCTACTTTACTTAAACGTCCACCTCTAACAAGGTACTGTAAGTCAGCTACAGTGAAGATGTGCTCCATATGGTTCATTAGAAAAGCGACACGGTTTAAAATATCTTCTTTTGATGCGCCATCTTTTGCCATTTTAGCAGCTTCTAAAACGACAAGACCTTGACCAAGCGAAGCACATTTCGTATCAATAATTTCTAAATCTAAATCTACATATGTTTCTTTTACTTCCTCTTTAATGACAACTGATGATTGATATGTACCAGACAGTTCAGATGAAAAAGCTAAATATATACAAGGATTACCTTCTTTTGCATAAGAAACAAATTTTTCTTGGAAAGTTTCAAGTGAAGGCAATGACGTTCTATAAACAGCGCCTTCTCTCATTTTTTGCAATAATGTAACTGACTCTAATGTTACTCCATCTAAATACTCTGTTTCTGCTTCATCATATACACGGAGTGGAATTAAATCAATATCATATGCTTGCAGCAATTCTACTGGTAAATCCGCCGCACTATCCGTAATGATTTTAACACCCATTTTTAAACCTCTATTCTGTTATAAATATAAAATAATAAAATAAAAATAGTACTTTTAAATTATATACGTAAAACTTAAATGAAGAAAGGAAAACACTTTATATTGTATGCACTATTCTTCAAAACTTGAACTATTAATGAAAATGATTCTATTTTAAACACCTTTTTCTTATTATTTTTCTATAACACGAATAATTTTATAAGTATTTTGTATCATTATATTTTGATTCTTTATCTTAATATAATCTTTTCAAATTCATACTGTTTAAAATTTAAAAGCCAAATCCAATAAAGGAAATGGCTTTTAAATTTTCATAAAATAACCAAAATTTATTTTCCATCACATTGTTCTCATTATTATTTTGGCGATGTTAAATATTAGTCCAGTTATGATTAATATTTATAGCCTGTACTATAATTAAAACAGTGAATATTCACCTGTAAGAATCACTAGATAAAAAACAAGTTAAACATTTTATAAAATATTTAATTTTACTAGTAAAGCTAATAAAATTTGGAGAAGAATTTGAACATTTACTGCTATGTCTGTATCCGTAGTCGTAACTGTAACATTTCTAGAATTTCTAATAACAGTTTCTTGTTTATTAATTTGTTTAATAGATGATTTTTGAAACAATTCTTGTGCTACACGGTCAGCTTTTTCACTGTCTGCTATAGAAACACTTATTATAACCACAATAGCTGCTTGTAATGCTGCTTGAATAGATAAAGCAGCTTTTGTATCTGTAGTAGTAACTTCTACATCTGCTGAATCTACAATTGTAATAGATTCTTCAGAAATTTGGTACGTTTTACTTTCTTGCGCAGCTGCTTCTGAAACGCTAGCATTTTTAAAAGACGGATGAGGATTTGAGGAATCTAATGCACTCCACTTTTTATTTTCATCTGAATGACATGTTTTGTCCATACGTTCACCCCCTTTCAATCTAAATAATTATTAACTTGTGATTGTATTTCAGAAACAATACTTTTAATTTGCTGCTTTTTTTCTGGTGATAAATTTTTTAGTTTTTCTTCATTGATTCCATGCCTATTAAAAATATCTGAGAGTAAAAGGTCTATAATTATATTCTTTTGATCCTTATCAAACTTAAAGGAAGAAAATTTATTTAAATCATCCATTTACAATGTTCACTCCTATCAGTTTCCTATAAAAATTTCAAATAACTACCAGCATTATATGCATTTAAATAAAAATTGCTTGGACAAGTAACTTAATCTTCTATTTTCACTTCTTTTTACTAATAAAATCAAAAAGCTGTCTTCTAATACGAAGACAGCCTTCCTTTACTTCACATATATAAGTTTTATTCAATGTTAAATTATAAGTTCACCTTTGTTATTGTGTAGTTTTCCACACTTAATTTCCCATTAATCTTGAATATTAATTCAGTCATAATGAGAAGTCCAAGCTTGTACCACATATTACAACAAAAAAATATTTACTTAGAGTGAACCCTTATAGCTAAATATAAATGGGATAGACACTTTATAAAATATTTAATTTAACTAGTAACGCTAATAAAATTTGAAGGAGAATTTGAATATTCACTGCAATATCTGTATCAGTAGTTGTTACGGTTACGTTTCTGGAATTTTTAATAAATGTTTTTTGTCTATTAATTTGTTTAATAGATGATTTTTGAAACAATTCTTGTGTTATTTTATCTGCCTTTTCACTATCTGCTATAGAAATACTTACCACAACCACAATAGCTGCTTGTAATGCAGCTTGGATAGATAGCGCAGCTTTTGTATCTGTAGTAGTAACTTGTACATCTGCTGAATCTACTATTTCAATATATTCCTCAGAAATTTGATCGATTTCATCTGTTTGTATAGCTTCTTCTAAAAAATTTGCATTTTTACTAAATGAATAATAATTTAATGATTCGCAATCTTCTTTTTTTGGTTCACAGTCCTCTTTTTTTGGCTCACAATCCTCTTCTTTTGGCTCAGGAACTCGTTTTTTCGGCTCAAACTCCCGGTTTAATGGATCCCGATTTTTCTTTCGTCTACAAACTTCACATTCACACATAAAATCACCCCTTTTAGTCTTAAAAATTAGCAATATTAAAATATTGACTAACTAATAGCATTTTATGTATTTTTTTAAAATTTGTTTGGACAAGTAACTTAATCTTCTACTTCTTTTTCTAATAAAAAAAGCTGCCTTCTAATAAGAAGACAACTTTCTTTGTGACTACTCTAGAATAGATTTCATACAATATAATTGTTCCTTCCTTATAACCTGAGTTCGTCACTTTAGTTATAAAAATGTGGGTATATCCTATAACCTTTTTTAGGGATCATCCATAATTTATTTCATAAAAAGTGCTTTGTTTTACTGAAAGGTGGTTGCGAAAACAACCGCCTTTTTATTCGGAACAAAATAAAACTTTTATATAAAAGGCCCATAATTAAATACACTAAACTTCATATGATATATTGCATCCTTTCTTTTTAGAATGAGTAGTCGTTACTGAAGGGCACTTTTCGAAGTGCTCTTATCTTTAATCTCCCTCTTTTTCAGGAAGAGTTTTTTACTAAATCCTAATATGATTTGTATCAATAAGGCTGGCGATTACCACATTTCCTTAATAGCTTCAATGAATACAGTAGCTACTAATTAAAATACCCCTATGATTTTCTCTACACTTAAACAATCGTGCGTTATCGAACACATGAACTATTTTTTATTTTGACTATGTAACACTAAATTCACAAGATTATTATCCTATGTTTGGTGAAGCCTACATTTCAATGCCAGCAATCCCACACTTTTAACTAATAACTTAAACAAATGTGCTATCTCAAGGTTCTTTTGATATAGTATGTTATGTTCTATATAATGAAGAGAGCGCTAGTATTTCCAAGGAGGATGTATATGAGTATTCAATTGGCCACATCTAACGATTTAGAATGGGTTAATAATCAATATGACTCAATAGGATTTGTAAGAAGTGATTTAAAGAGAGATAAAGTTGCAATTATTACATATAACAATGAGTATGCAGGTGTTGGGCGATTAGTCCAAATAGATGCAGATACTTTAGAAATGGGTGGAATTTTTATTCTGCCTCAATTTAGAGGGCTACAATTAGCTGGTGAGCTTGTTTCATTTTTAGTGGAAACTGCGAGAAAATCACAAATACAAGATGTATATTGTCTTCCTTTTGAGGAATTAGAAAACTTTTATAAGAAATATGGCTATACTGAAGTCGATACTACGAAAGAAGCAGTCCATCCAATTATTCTAAAAAAATATAATTGGTGTTTGGAGAACTACGAAAAACACGTTCTACTATTTAAATTTTAAATGTAATAAAGTGAAACTTTAATCAGTGGGGCTTTGATTAAAACTCTATGTTCCGTCAATACTATAGATAACATGATTGTATTTCTCCATTCTCCCTTGGAGAGGAGCAGTTAGCTTTTGCTAGCTGCTCTTTTATTTTTTCAAAAAGTCACATAAATATCTTTAATTCCAAACATTCAAAAGATGAAATGTGATAAGATTGTTATGAAGATATTTACCAACTAATAAATGCGCCCTAGACTTACGTACTAGGGCGCATTTGTTTTTTAGTATGTAATTCCTTCACTCATCTATTATCCACAAAATAAGTATCATATGCCTTATCAAATTCATATCCTAACTTTTCTGCTAGGTTAGCAGATGTAGTATTCGCTGCGTCCCAGTTTGGATACTTTCCATTTTCTAAGCAATCCAATATAAGAGCTGCACTAACTACAGTTGCCAAACCTTTTCTTCTATGATTATGATCAGTCGCAACTTCAATTTCAATGCCATCATTATAAATACTATACGAGGATGCACCGCATACAACTTCTCCGTTATATAAAATGCTATAACCTATACCACGGTTTATATAATCTTCTAACGACTGAAATTGACTTGTAAAATCTTCGGAGATTTTATGTAATGTAGGGCTATTTGCGATATGCTCATCTATTCTTTTTAACTCATATCCTTTTGGAAGTGTTGATATAAAAGATTGTAATTTTGAACGATTAAAAACTTCTGGATTTCGTTTGAATTTATAACGTAAAAACTTATCTATTTTTCTTTCATGGAATGTTTCTAGGCGTTGTTTCCACTCTTCACTATTTACGATAACTAAAATTCTTTCTGGAATATTACGTAATAACTCTTCTATTTCTTGCACATTTGGGTCTCCAGCGTAAAATGTGAAAATTCCTACCGTAACTTGTGCTACTGTTGGATTTTCAAGATCATTTACCCAAGCAGTACCCATATGCCCTTGTAAATAAGAAAGTAAAACAACGTTATTGAAATCATCAAACATAGAAACTAGTTTTTTTCTTGTACGTATATTCGCTTCATATATCATTTACATTCCCGCCTTCTTTAAAATCAATCGTATTCTAAATCTTTAAGAATCAACTTATATAATTTTTCAATCAACCACTTACCATATAAGCAAACACCTATTAAACTAAAATTTTATATAATTATAAATTATTCACAAATATAAAATTATTATAACATCTAATAAAAAAAGAGTATCTCACTTTTTAAACTTTAGAATATACATCGTGTATGTATAAACCCTCAACATAATGTATGAGGATTTATCAAAAAATGCGTTATAACTCCTTCTTAGAAATAAAAGATTCCGTCTCACCGTTCTTATATACCTTAGTCAATTTAACAACCGATTTGTACGTGTTATCGTCATACTTTATCATTTTTTTCAGCTCTTCTATTTCGATATTACCAGTTCCACTCTCTACTTTTAAACAATTTGAAATGTTTAAGTATCCACTAGATGCGAAAAGAATAATGAATGTAATATCAGGAAAATTAATGAATAGTATTCCAAACTTCAATGGGTTCGCAGCAGTATCCGATAAAACTAATCGAAAATCTAACAGTTCAGGTACTTGAACAAAATCCTTAGAAACAATTGCTTCACCTACGATTGCAAATTGCTTTACTATATTCCCAAGTTCATCTGTAAATTCAGTACATATAGGTGCATCAATTGTTTTCGCTTGTAAAGATAAATTTAATTCTGGATTATAAAAATCGAAAAAGATTGTGCTCCCCTCTGTTAAACATTGCGGGCACACATTTCCTAGCAAGCTAAAGTCCTCTTCAATATATTTAACTTTCGATTTGCAACTACAAACTTTTCCTATTCGGATTGCATCAATTTTTGAGCAATCTACAAATATAACCTCACTGTCTTCTTGTACAAATGATACAATCCCTTTCATCACATTAAACGAAAGAAAATAGGATACAACGATTTCGTTTCCTGCTATTACAATACTTTCAACTTTAGTATACGGTTCTAGACTTTGTAAAAATTCACATATACTATTTTGGCAACATCCACAATCACGTTTCGGCTCACAATCCACTTACACTCCATCCCTTCTTTATATAGAATAGCTAATACATATATATGAAAGGAAAACAAAAAAGCTTGGACAATATAACTTTAACGTAGGAATATCGTTACCTATTCATAATATTAGTAAGGGAATTACACCAATAATGAGTAATAACACATAATTTTTACTATAAATACATATAACAATTTCATCTTTCGTGAAAAAAACGTTATAATGAAGTGTAGCCTCTACGATTACGTTATAAAGGAGATTAAAACAATGGCTAAAATTAAAGTATACCAAGTAAAAGAAGAAAATATGGAAGCAGTAAAAAACATCATTGATGTTGAGGAACAAAACCCAACTGCTGAAAACTTACAAAATCTATACGCATGTGTATTAGAAACTGAAGATATGGCATTGCCTGAATCATACATTGAAGAAGATATCTTAATTGATTCTATGGAAGTTATGGTTAACGCTTCTCAAAGCAAAGTAAGAGACTTAGGTGCATACGATGTAATCGAAGTTCAAAACAAAGGTAAGAAAACACAAATTTTATTACTTGCAGACGAAGAATACGAAATTATCGAAGGCTAATCTAACACCATACATATGAAAAAGCTCCTTTCCAATTGGAAAGGAGCTTTTTCATTACGCTTTTGATGTTTCGCTCTTTTTATTCTTTTGTTGTTTCTTAATTACCATGCGCTCATTTCCCATAAAGAAAATGAATATGAATGCTAATCCAGCTGGTACCAATGCCCACATGAATGTTTGAACAATTGAACTAGAAAGAGCATCAATAATCTTATCTAATATTTGCGGAGGGATTTGAGATCTTGCCGATTCTGATAAAATGGCTCTTGAATCCCCTAATGTGTTTGTATTCATTCCTCCGCTCATACCTTTAAATGCTTCTTCTAATTGATCTTGGAAACCTGTTCTTTGAATCATTCCGAAGATTGTAATACCAAGTGTCATACCTAATGAACGAATGAAATTACTCGTCGAAGTCGCAGATCCGCGCTGTTCCATACCGAAGTTGTGAATAGCTGCCATACTTAGTACAGAGAATGAGAAACCGACTCCAAATCCGATAATGATCATATACACTGTTAATAATGCACGACTTGTTTCTGGCGTTAATGTGCTTAATAAAAATAGTCCAATTAGCATAATAACCGCAGAAATGATCATAATGTTTCGGTAGCTAAGCTTTGTCGTTAAAAAACCACCTAACTGCGCTGTTACGACTGAGCCTAACATCATTGGTAAAAGTAATAATCCTGAGTTTGTTGCAGTGCCACCGTATACACCTTGAATGAATAATGGAATGTATACAGTTGCTGACATAAATGCAGCTCCGTAACATAAAGCAATAATTGTACTCATTCCGAACAAACGTTGTTTAAACATCTCAAATGAAATGATCGGTTCTTCTACTTTACGTTCAATAAAAATGAATGCAATAATTAAAATAACGAATCCACCAAATAAACTTAAAATAAAGTTAGAATCCCAATCATACTTTTGTCCGCCAAGTTCAAGCGCAAACATTAAAGAAACTACTGCACCAACTAAAGTAATTGCGCCAAACCAATCAATTTTTTGCTTTCTATGAACTCGTGACTCTTTATAAAAGAATGTAATAAAAATAAGTGCTAAAACGCCAAGCGGTAAGTTAATATAAAATACCCAGTGCCAGCTTATGTAATCTGTAATATACGCACCAAGCAACGGACCAAAAATACTCGATAAACCAAATACTGCTCCGAATAAACCACCCATTTTCCCGCGCTTTTCAGGAGGGAAAATATCAAAAACGATAGTAAACGCGATCGGCACTAATGCCCCGCCGCCAATACCTTGAATGGCACGATAAATCCCTAACTGTGTAATATTTTCAGCAGTACCACAAAGCGCCGAACCAATCATAAAGACGATTAAACCGAAAATAAAGAACCTCTTTCTACCATACATATCTGATAGTTTTCCGAATATCGGCATACCTGCCATTTCTGCGACCATATAGGCAGAAACGACCCATACAAAGTTTTCAAGGCCTCCTAAATCACCAACGATTGTTCCCATCGCTGTTACGACAATGGTATTATCCATTGATGCCATTAAAATACCTAGCAATAAGCCCGCTACAACAAAGCCGAGCTTATTATTCTTTTCAACCATAACCTTGCTCTCCCTCGTACTACTTATATTTGTTTATGTTCCTTTACGACTGCATTACCTTTTTGATTAAAACTAGTATGATATTCTACAACACTAATTTCACATCCGGGACCAATTGTAACATTATTTCCCCTTACTACTTCAGCAATCGTATGCTCTAAATAAATCTCATCTCCTTCAATGATAGACGTTTTGAGGCTTCCAGCATGATTTGTAAATGGAATAAATCTCGCTTTTTTACGAACGGTAATCTTCTTACCGCCAATTTCTCTTACTTTGCTACCTTCATAACGAAGTGAAATTTCAATATTTTCAGCATTAAGTAATCCATCACTTTCAAGGCCACCAGTTAGTGACAGTTCTTCAACTTCAATATCTCCTTTTACATTTAAAGCGCCTTTCACATCTACGAAATCACCAGTTAATTTCCCTTTAACTTCTATCATACCTCTTACTTTTATTTTTTCAATATGAGCATCACTATGCATTTGTGTATTTCCGTATACTTTTACATATTCCGCATCTACATTTCCTTGTACTTCACTATCTCCATACACGATATAACTTTTCACTTTCATATTACCGCACACTTCACTCGTGCCGTACGTTTTAAATTCATTACAGCTCATGTCATTAGAAATCGTTCCTTCACCGCGAATCTTCACTTTATTATAATCTCCGCCTGCTGAACTACCAGAACCATTAACAGTAAGACTATGTTGATGTTCCATATCATTTTCTCCCTTCCATTAAATCTGCTTCATTTCTTTTACATTTGCGCTTTTATCAACAGTAAGAACACCCGTATATTCGATCAGTTCAATCTCACAGTTCGGTCCTACCGTAACATTATTTCCTCTTACCGTTCTTATGTGAGCATAATCAATATCGATATTGTCACCTTCTAATAGTTCAGCCTCTAATTGCATACCAAATACTGATTTAAACAGCCTACTAAAAGTACTTAGTCTATGTTTTACTTTAATCGTTTGACCACCAATTTCTTTCGCTCGACATGTACCGTGAATATTAATATTTATTTCATCAGCGCTTAGTAATCCACCAATTGTAAATTGTCCTTCTGAAGAAAACGTATCCACTTCACAATTACCATCAATTGTCGCTTGACCATTGACTTTAAATTCTTCACCAGTGACATTTCCACCTACCGTACCTTTTCCTGCAATTTTCAAACTGTTTGCCTTCACATCTTGCGTAATTGTTGCTTTTCCATCAATTCGCATCGTTTCAGCATGAACTGTACCGTCGATTTTACCTGATCCACTAATTCTTGCATTGCTACTTTTCAAATTTCCAGTAACGGCACCGTAACCGTTACATTCAAATTGGTCACATTCAACATTTCCATTCACAGTACCTTTTCCGTTTAGTTGCACTTTATGAAACTCGCCACCATTCGATGAACCGTAACCATTTATAATCAAATTATCTGTACGCATACTTTCTCCTCCACTACAACAATTTCGTTTTTAATGCTTCGGTATATTTCATAATCGCTTCGCGTAAAACGATTTTAGTGCCTTTTTCAAAAATTAAATCTTCCACGTTTGAAACTAATAAACATGTAGAAATCCCTAACTTTCGTACAATGATTAAATCACAATTTTTATGTTTAATTGCTTCATAATTTTCACGTAAAACTTGCAAGACCATTTTTCCTTCTTCTAAACTAATATCTCCCGATTGTAATAATTCTTCTAACATGTACACATAAAGAATATCTACAAATTGAAACTCTGCTGTTTTATTCGTTTGTTCTATGAAAAATTGTAAAACTGGTTCTGATGCAATCCCCTTACGTAAAATGTCTTCCTTTGTTAAAAGAATTTCTCTCACACTCGGTGAAAACATATTCGCTAGTTCATCAAGTGATAAATCCTCTTTCATCGTTTGGATTTTATCAATACGCTCTAATATCTTTTCTTTCGGAAAAAATGTCTCTTGACCCGTGAATGTTGACTTTCGTACAAACCAATCTTCCGGTATTAAATTTTTTCTTTTCCACCTATATAACTGTCCGTATGAAATGCCAGTTAGTTCTAATAAATCTTTTTTTGAAATCAAATCTGTACTCAACTGTATAACACTCCTTCCTGATAACAATGTAACATAACACTGTTACGCTGTAAATAGACTTTTATCACAAGTAGCGTAACAATGTGTAAAACAAACCTATTCCTACATACAAAAAAGACTCTTACACATCTTATGAAAATGCGCAAAAGCCCTTATATATCAAGATTTAAACCAAATATTATAAAAATCAATCCAACCTTGTGAATTAATCATTATATTTTGGACTTTTTCATGTGTACTTACCTCTTGTTTATTACGATACAAAGGAATAATATGAATTTGACGTAACAAAGTATCCTCAATATCGCGTAACAATGTAACTCTTTTCTCTAATTCTTCTTGTTTAAAATAAATAGACAACTTTTCATAAAAGTCCATGTTGCTTTGTCCATGAATAAAACTATTTTTTGTAAGAAACATATATAATAGACTATCTTCTATTCGTTCGCTTATTGTGGCACTATCATGCATCATATCAGCCTTTTGTATCGTACTTACTTCCAATAGCTCTTCTATATCAAGAAAATTATTTTCTACACGAATCCCGTACTTCGCACACTCTTTTTGTATCCATTGTGCATCTTCAACATGATCTCGTCCTGTAAATGTGTAGAGCTGTAGCACTTCATTATGATAAGTACTCCTTTTAATTAAACTTTCTACATCTTCCTCAATCTCTACAATGCTTTCACCTGCTAATATTAGTTTCTTTGCCACTTCTCCACGTTCTCCGCCGAGTTCTTGAACGATTGTATAACCATGAATGATTTTATATAACGCTTTCCGAAATAACTCATCTTGCATTGGTCCTTCTTTCGTAAGATTACATGTTATATATGTCACGTTCGACTCAAGCCGAGACAATTCTTTATTATGTTTTTCTTTATCTTTATACTGCGCCTTTACTAAAATATCGTATGTACTTACACCTTGTTCTACATTCCACAACTCAACACGATCTAAAAAAGGTCTTTCACGAAAATATAAAGGATGACCTTCTAAAATGAACAGATTTTCATTACTTTTATATAATTGAAAAGACCCTGTTCCAATTAGCTCTCCTGCTTCATCTTCACTCACGATAGAACACTGTTCTGCACTTATCATATGTAAAAACATTTTATTTTCCGTTTGTAATTGAATTTCGACAACGTAGTCATCCACTGAACGGATACTTTCAACGTGTTGTAACATCCATGCGTGTGCATTATTTTCCAGATTCATAAATCGATTCAATGAGTATATAACATCATGTGCAGTAAGTTGTTTTCCATTATGAAAGTGAACTCCTTTTCGTAAATAAAACGTCCATATTTTTTCAGCGTCATTATATTCCCAGTGAAATGCAAGTCTTGGCTCTATAATGTTTGTATTACCGTCTACATACACGAGTGTGTCGAATATATGTTTTACCATATGACATTCTGAACGCATTGTAGCGTATACAGGATCTAATGTGATATCTAAATTCATTTGTACTTGCAACCGGAGTACATCTCTTCTCCCTTCAGATGTCATTTCAATCTTATGACCAAATATTGAATCTACCCAGCAGTGATATTCTCCCTTTACTGACGGAAAATGTGAGCTATAGCGTTCCACAAATATGCTTCCGCTTTTCACATCCCCTTTTTTCGTTATTTCTTTTCCTCTATCTAAAATTAAAGACATCGGGTGCTTTTGAAATATTAACTTAGAACGATTTCCCCTGCCGCGACCTGGAAACCACTTGATCCAATTTAACTCATCTAATTTTTTTATAATTAATTTACTATTACGCTCTGTACAAAATAATGTTTCAGATATATTTTGCACTGTTACTTCCAATCGTTCTCCCTCTTTTTTCCCTTTTCCATAAGCAATCCATAGTTCAATATATTGATCTAAAATAAACATCATAATCCCCCTAAAAGGTGAAAAATACTCCCTATTGTTTCTACCCTTTTTCCAATTCTTCTTTCATCTTATCATTTCAATATAGAAAGGAGGAATTAATATTGAATTATCTCTTACTTCGTTACAATAAACCTATTTTTATTAGACTGTGTGGTGAATTATTAACCCGAACGACTGAATCTATGCTAGCTATCATTATGATTATTTACGTTAATAAAATGTTAAACGGCAATGTAATAATAACTATGCTAATTTTCGGATTACAGCCACTTTCAGACATTTTATTTACACTTATTGCTGGAGGAATTACTGATAAATATGGCCGGAAAAAGATTATGTTACTCGGCTTATTGCTACAAAGTGTTGCAATCGGTAGTTTCGTTTTCGCTCAATCCGTTTTTATATTTGCACTGTTATATGTCATTAATGGCATTGGCCGTTCCTTATATATTCCGGCTCAACGTGCACAAATTGCTGATTTAACAAAAAAAGAGCAGCAAGCAGAAATTTTTGCTCTTCTACAAACGATGGGAGCAATTGGATCCGTAATCGGCCCTTTAATCGGTGCAAGTTTTTATAATACTCACCCAGAATATTTATTTATCGTGCAAAGTGTAACCCTTACGATATATGCCGTTGTTGTTTGGACCCAGCTCCCAGAAACCGTTCCACCTATAAGTAAGTCAAAACAAACAGTTGAGGCAAGTTCACCAAAGCAATTTGTTTTTAAACATTACGCCATATTCGGTCTTATGCTTTCTACACTTCCTATTAGCTTTTTTTATGCACAAACTGAGACGAATTATCGTATTTTTGCAGAACATGTATTTCCTAATCTCGTATTCATACTCGCATTCATTTCAACATGCAAAGCCATTTTGGAAATCATTCTACAAATCTTCCTCGTAAAATGGTCTGAACGATTTTCTATGGCGAAAATCATCCTTATTTCTTACGCCTGCTATACGATAGCTGCAGTTGGCTTTAGTTATTCAACGACGATATTGTCGTTGTTCTTCACCTTACTCTTTTTAGTCATTGGGGAAAGTATTGCTCTAAACCATTTATTACGATTCGTTTCAGAAATTGCACCTCATGATAAACGTGGTTTATATTTTTCAATTTACGGTATACACTGGGATATATCTCGAACGTGTGGACCTGTTATTGGTGCAGTTTTATTAAGTAAATTAAATGGAAGTATGCTGTTTTATATTTGTGCTAGTTTCTTATTAATTGGAGGTATTGTTCAAGCACTGTTTGTTCAAAATTTAGAACGTAAAAAAATCATGAACCAGCCTACACATAATTTATAGGTTACTACTTTTTCAGTAGATCAATATTTCTTATTGGATGAATATTAAAAAACAAAAGTGAAGTATTTCGCATATGAAAGTATGTTTTATATGGCAGGAGACGTTCCTTATTTACAACTAAAAACACCTCACTTCAATAAAGTGAGGTGTTTTTGAAATCACTTAATTTCTTATCCTGCCATTTTATTAATACTATCCTCTGGTGAAAATACAGAAATATGATCTACCTTACCAGTCGATTTTGGAATGACAAATTTCAGCTCATACTGGTTATTTACTTTGTATACATATATTTTATCTTCACCATTCTCTTTAACTGAAGATGGTTTTCCTAATGCTTTTTCAATTTCTTGTAATGTAATCAATTTTAGTTCTGCATGATATGAGCGTACATCAAAAACTTGTGACCCTTTATTAAATCCGAAAACAACATTTTTATTTGTAAAAGTTGCGTACATTCCATTCCCTGCATATTCGGTTTTATTTGCTTGCCCCCACGCTTTTTCAATTTCTTCAATATCCCCTGTATGGGCTCCAAATGGCACATTAGGTACCTTTCCTTCTTTTGCTAGTTCAAACAAATCTTTAACGTGGTTAATTGATTTTTGATTAAGTGTTCTATTTTTCGAATCTGGCTCAGGTGATGGTTTTGTTGTTTTTTCATTACTTGGTTTTGCTTCAGGATTTTTCTGTTCTTCTGAAGGATTGCTTTGTTCATTTTTATTATTTTCCAAGGTTGGATTTGTTTCCTTTTTTTCGTCTGTCCCATTACATGCTGCTAGCGCAAACATACATGCTATAGCCAAAAACAACATAACTATTTTCAAATACCCTTTCATCATTTTACCCCCCTATTGCATCTTATTCATTTCGATAACCAACCCATTACACTACTTTTCAAATTATGTTTGTTCCAAAAAGTCAGTGCTTCATTCTCTCCAAAGGCTTGTACAAAATATGTTACAAAAGCTGTTCCTAAAAAGTAACCAAGTCTGTTATATCCGAAGTAACTACCTCCTGATAAACGGAACCATTCTTTCTCTTTTTCATCTGTCCATCCTTCAACATAATCTTTTAAAAAACGTTTCTTTATTTTCTCTTCATTTTCTTTATAATATTGTAGCCATAGAATATCGATAGGTAAGGTTTTGATATTATCTCCACCTTTTCCCCCGATCCACACCGTGCGTGCCACTTTCACGGCACACGGCGTTCCATCTATGCTAGAGTTGTCCTTTTCACCTTTCAGTAATTCTTCTGAGTTGAGTAGTGTTAGCCTACTCTTATTACATTTCCACTTCGCATGTTAATTCAGATACAGTTAGTTCCCGTTGATTCGCCTGTTTGCGTAGTTTGTTTAGTTTCTTCATTTGTTCTTCGTTGAGGGCGAGCTCTTCGAAGAGCTTAAGGATTGTTTCAGGTATACTGGCGTGTATTAGGCGGTGAATACTAGGTTT
>NZ_QJTG01000024.1:0-59045 GCF_003217275.1 Bacillus sp. 196mf | reverse complement strand
AGTGTCATCTGATAAAAGATCTACAATCACTTCATAATAGGCATCGATTTTTGATGTTCTATTTTTGGTCCCCTTTGGTATAAAACCATTCATGTATTTATCAATGGTACGTCGATCAACCTTCAATTCTCGTGCTAGTTGACTTTTATTTATTTTCATCTTTAAGTTCTCCATTAAATTTTTAAAATTAGATAAGTCTGTAAGACTTTTAATTGTAAATTCCGTTGGAATATCTAGTTTGATATACACACTAACCACCTCAAAGTCAGTATGTAGAATCCTATTGAAAATGTACATGCTTATTCAAGTGTTAATGTGTACATTTAAACTAGCATTTATAAGCTGGTATTCTCTTGGATTCATTCCAAAAACATTTTTGAAAGCTCTACTATAAGCCTCTTGGGAAGAGTAATCGTAATCCAACGCTACCTCAATTATCTTCCTACCATTCTTTAAATCTTCCGTAGATACATATAACCTTCTAAGAAGAATATAACGTCTAATACTGAAACCCGTTACTTGATGAAATTTAAAAGAGCAATAATAAGGAGAATACCCCATGTAACGAGATAATTCATCTAAAGAAAATCTCCTTTTTAAATTGCTCTCAATCCAATTAATCATCTGCTGTATATGTTCATTCATTTCCTTCACTCCTTATTTAAAAGTATAGGAGAAGTGCGTTTCTTTCTTTTGATATTTCTTGTGTTTTATAACATGAGCCTTTCTCTAAAGTCTTTATAATCTATATATAAGTATTAATTTTTATTTTTTCATCTATCTTATTTTGTCATACCTTCTATTCATTTTTCAATTTAGCGTTAATGAGTATGTTGGCAACACCTTACTAATTATTAAAGGTCAATTTACATCATATTTCATTTTAAAGGATTTCAAAAATTAAACACGAATTTTATAAAATAAAATTCTTTTAATTCCCAAGTTAAAAAATTAAGGTTTGGAAAGGACGTTTCAATGAACAAGCTAGAAAAAGAAATACTTCAATTCATAAATGAACAGTATCCGTTGAATTTTATTAACATTAAGCCAATAACAAATGAGATGTATGAATGTCTTACAGAACAAGGTACATACTTCAGTAGAATTACAAACTACAAAACATATGAAGAACAGATAGAAGAAGTTATATATACGAATTTTTTATATCAAAATGGTTTAGGTGTTCCACCAATAATCCCTTCATTACAAGGGAATTTTGTAGAAAAATTCACATTAGACAAGGAGATTTTTGCTGTATTATATAAAGCTGCTCCTGGTATACATTTACCAAGGTCTGAATGGAATTCTAATATATTTAAAAAACTTGGTAAACAAATTGGAAAATTACATCGTATATCTAAAAGCTTTGAAAAGATTAAACCAGTAAAACATATAAACGATTGGTATGAAAATGAAGAATATAATTTTCTTAAATATATCCCTAAAGAAGAAAATACAATAAGAGAAATTGCATCTGACGTTTTAACTTCCATAAAAGAGCTACCAAAATCCTCTTCAAATTACGGCTTAATTCACGGAGATTTATGGTTAGAAAACATTTTAGTCGAAAATAATTCAAACTTAACAATGATAGATTTTCAAGACTGCGAAAAACATTTTTACATATTCGATTTAGCCGTTCCTATTTATAGTGCGATAGAATATTCATTTGCTGGAAATGGGAATATCGTTGACTATGAGTATTCAATTACAAAAGCACTATTTGAAGGCTACCAAGAGGAAAATGAGCTACCAAAAGAGATGAAAGACAAGTTTCCGTTATTTATTAAATTAAAGGAGATTTTTGAATATAGCTTAATGCATATGTATTGGGATAAAGAAGAATTAACGGAGGAACAAGTACGGATTATGAACCTTTATAGGATGAAGATCGAAAATAAGAATACCTATATCAATATTTAAGAATGCTGTTGTTTAACTGCAAGGAAACTTTGGTTAAACAGCAGCATTTATTAATTAGCTGACAACCTTTTTTATGACTTATAAATACTGATTCAATAATCTTCTCAAATACACTTCATTTTGCGGTGATACTTTTTCAGAAAATCTAGCTGCAATAATAATAGGAGCCCATTGAAAAACTTCATCTCTTGATATGCCGGTACGACTGCAATATATATGTAAATACATCTCAGCTAATTCTACCGAAGATTGTGAGTACAACAAGTATGTTCGAAATACATCTGCGCGAATATCACCTGAACTAGCATCTACCCAATCTATAACTTTCACTTTCTCTTCCTTACTCAAAATCAAATTAAATGGATGAAAATCTCCATGACATAGCCTAAAATCAAATGTAATAAAATCTAATTTTTGTAATATATCCTTCTTTTTGCGTTCATCCAATTTATGCACAGATTTAATTTGACGCTCTAACCTTTCCCTCATTAACTCCATTTCATCTGTATTCACATGTATAGCATGGATCTTTTTTTGCTCATTAACACAAAGGCTGATATAACGCTCTGCCTCATTTAAATTATTAAGCAGAAGATCACCAATGTTGTCCCCTTTTACATGTTCCATAATAATTGCCTGGCTATTTTGTATCTTTTTCACTTCAAATACGTTTGGAACTGGCAACCCACATGAATACGCATATTTTTGTTTTTTTGCTTCATTCATAGACTCTGTATCTGGGAGGTAATCTTTCAATAATTTTACAACCTTATCATCAGTTAAATAAATTTCTGCTGTATTCCCTTTTGCAATTAGATTACCTAAAACCACTTTATTTCCCCCCTTAACATAAATTAGAATAACACCTTATATTTCTCTTTAAATTCACTATAATCCTAGCTAAAACCTTCTTCACGAATATACAAAAAACTTACCGCTTTCCATCCTTAAATAGAAAGCGGTAAGCTTAATTGTTTAGGAATATCCGAATGAAACTCTGATGTATGCACAATTGAAAATGTATATCCTTGCTCAATAAATGATACTTCATTACGTTTACATTCAAATGGTACACTATTTTTCTTAAAGTTATTATGGATTCGCTGTAAAAATGCGACGTCTGGTGTTCCTAAAGAAACGTGTACTTTCGGTGATAGAGCTTTCATTGCAATTGGAATCCAAGGTCGCTGCCACCAAGTCGCGACGATATATGCAGTGCCACCTATAACAAAGTTAAAAATATCCCCATCTTCCATCGTTTTCATATTTAGATTTGATTTTAACCATTCCGTAAAAACAGGTACACTTTTAACAGGAAGACCAATTTCCCTTACGTATAAAATGTTTAAAGGTGAGTGTGGTACTAATACATCCTCTTTAACATAACTATGTGCGATAATTTCGAGTAGATTTCCATCTCCGTCTTTAAAGTATAAATTGAATAGACCATTCTCTTCACCAATTACATTTCCATTTTGCCATTTTACAATGAGTAATCCAGAGTCCTTTAACCATTTTGCTGTTTCATGGAATTTTGAATATGGGATTTCAAAAGCAAAATGTGCAGGTGCGATTGGTTCATACACTTCTTGAAAACTAATTGTTGTATAAGGTGTTACTTCAAATTGAATGAAGGATGCTGTTTCTTTTTTTATTGGAAAAGATAATATGTCCTTATAAACTTGTTTTACCCCTTCTATGGAAACCGTTTGTAGTTTTATATCTGATATATGTGTAATCACTTTACATTCCCCCTCATTTCTTATTATCTATTTGTATTGTATTACACTTATAAATAGATAAAATCAAACGGAAGGATGGATTTTTCATATAGAAACTACAACTTTAGTATGAATATGTTAGCTTCTTTTATTGCTAGTACACTAACGTTTCAAAACAAATATCCTCCATATTTCGGTTTTTAATTAACACTTTACTTATTTCTATTTTTTCAAATTTCCCCTGCATTGTTTCCATATAAAAAAGCTGCCTTTCCTTAAATGAAAAGCAACTTTTACGATAAAATACATTAAGGTTTTACAGCAATAATCATAAATCTTTTTGAATTAGTACGAATCCCTTTTTCAGAACTATACGTATCAATGAACTTTTGTAAAATAGTAAAATCCTCTTCCTGTTCTCCAAATCTAGGAATAATAGGAGTATGTTTTAATAAGAAAATGAGATCTTCAGACCTACTGTAATAATCAGTAACATCATATTCACGTACTTGCACGAGATCAAATCCTGCACTAATAAGTTCATTCATATACTTTTCTTTTAAAGTACCATCCCGTTCACCTAAGCATTGTCCTCTACCAAATGCTTCTTTCAGGTTTAATTTATCATTCTCACTTACTTGTTGTGTTAAGAAAAAGGCACCCTTTTTCATTACTTTTGCTAACTCAGATGCCAGAAACGGGGCATGACAACTTGAAGTAATATCAAAATGTGCATGTGGAAATGTTAAAGCTTCAGAACCCATTTGAAGAAACTCAACATTTTGTACACCTGATTTTTTCAAGTTAGAATGTGCCGTCTCAATCATGCCGTTAGAATTATCAATTCCAATCAACAATTTAGCTGATGATGCTATGTTAAGTACATTTTCTCCTCCGCCTGTACCAACATCAAGTAAAATATGTGATGGTTTACACCTTTCTTTTACCTCACTATAAAAGTCCCATGTATCTCCTACAGTTTCACATTTTATTTTGCTAAAATCCCATCCATTTAATCTTCCTACTTTATCATAGAAGCTTTTATACTCTAATTCGTTCATCTTATTACTTCCCCTTTGTAAAAATAAATTAAATATGTATAATAACCTACGACACTCCTTAATTATATATTATAAAATACAAATTATTAAAACAATATTTCCCTTCACACTACAATAAGTTTACATAACATTTTTATGGTTTATCTTTATCTATATATTTTAAATGCCCTCTTCCCCAACTACACATACTATCCAAAACAGTACTGACTGTTTTTCCATGTTGAGTTAAGCTATATTCTACTTTAGGTGGTATTTCTTGATAAATTTCGCGTTTTATTAGTTGATCTTGCTCTAATTCACGTAATTGCTTTGCTAACGTCCCTTGAGATATATCTGGTATTAATCGCTTTAATTCACCAAAACGCTTCGTTCCATCTGTTAGCAAAATAAACAAAATGAGCGGCTTCCATTTCCCACCGATTATTTGTAATGTTGCTATTACTCCTTTTAACTTCGGTTCTTGTAAATCCATTTTTCTCACCTCTCCTCAGATATCATAAAGTGAAACTTTAATCAGTGGGGGTTTTGTCCATCCCACACTGATTATTAGTTGAACCAATCGGGCTTTTACGGGCAGTTGACCTCTTACCTAACTTCCTTACATTTTCCTAACTTTGAGGTGAGAGTTTTACTGCCCGTTAATGCGGGATAAACCATATTTAGCGATTTTTCCAATTACTTATCCGCATGTATAGCGATTAGTACAAAATTTACGACTATGTACATATAAAGTGCGTACTTTTCACTTGCTCCCTTTTAGCGAATAATAAAAGCATAGCACAGTTATATTCTAAATTTTTTATTAAAGGAGTGGCTAAAATATGTCTATTACTACATTAGAAAATAGTCGTATTGTTATCATTGGCGGGAGTTCTGGTATTGGATTAGCAACAGCAACACAAGCAATTAAACAAGGCGCACATGTTATTATTGCCGGACGCTCGGAAGAAAAATTAAAAGTTGCTCGAGAAGTAATAAATAACAATCATCTTCAAACTTATATATTGGATAATCAAAATAAAGAGCAATTACAAAATTTTTTCAAGATAGTTGGGAACTTTGATCATTTATTCACACCGGGAGCCTCTTACACACTTGGACCGATTACCTCTACAGAGGAAATTGCTGAAAGTAGCTTCATCGGAAAGTTTTGGCCTCAATATTATGCCGTAAAATATGCAATTCCTTTTCTTTCAAACTCTGGATCGATTGTGTTAATGTCTGGTGCATTTAGTCAAAGACCACTTAAAGGGGCACCTGCTTATGGAGCTTGCAATGGTGCTATTGAAAGTTTAGGGAAAGCTTTAGCTGTAGAATTAGCTCCTATTAGAGTTAATGTTGTTTCTCCTGGAACAATACAAAGAGAGAATGAACAAAACGAAAATAGACTAGCTGCTTATGAATCTTATAAATCTCTTTCTCTTGTAAAAAGGCCTGGCCATAATAATGAAATTGCACATACTGTTCTATATTTAATGCAAAATAGTTTTACTACGGATAATGTATTGTTTCCTGATGGAGGGTACACATATCATTAAATTATTTAAGACAAAAGCCCCTTATTACGGTGGCTTTTGTTGCTCATTTAAACATTGCTGAAATTTCCAAATAGATGATTACATTACTTTAGTACCAACTGGTTGGTTTTTAGATGATTCATTACAATCCGCTCATTTTGTACATTTGCAAATAAAATTGTGCTAGTAGTTGACGAATCGAATCTCGAAGTAATTTGTCTTGATATTTATGGATAAGTTTCCAAAGAAAAAAGGCATATAATTAATGCCTTTTTTCTTTATCATTATTTAACTGGATAACAAACTTCTGTAACCCACTTATTAGGATCCGATTCCATCGCTGGGCTCACATGATAAATATTAAACATCGGGCCTGCTAATTTGTAACCTTCTGTCTCAATCCATTTTGCCGCAGCCTCATTTACAGCTGTCATCTGTTCATAACTTCCATTAACTATTATAGAAGCTACATTGGTTGATTTCATATTTTTAAATGTAACGTCTTTTGTATTTTCGTGCTTACCTAGAATACTTAGCTGTATTTCTATATCTACATCATTTTCTTTGTATTCACGATCATGGAAAACCGCAATACTATAACTCGGATGGGCAATACTAATATTTTTCATTTGAATTTCTTGCATTAATACACTCCATAAATCACCTTCGCAATTATACGATGGAATAATCTTTCTAACACTAGCTACAGTTCTTTCTGGAATTTCTTTTATTGAAACATGATAATTCATCTCAACAACATCCTCTCTCATCGTTTTCATTGAGTCTTCGAGGAGACGTAATTGTTTTTGGAGGTTATTCATGTCTTCTTTAATTTGAGCACTACGATTTAAAAATCGCTCTTTTATGCTATCTATATTATCGCATTCTATTATTTCTTTGATGGTAGCAATATTAAACCCCATAGCTTTTAATGTTTGAATTTGATTTACCTTTTTTAATTGGTCAGCTGAATAAAATCGATATCCACTCTGCTCATCGACTTTTACTGGTTGTAATAATTCCACTTTATCGTAGTGTCTCAACATACGTATACTAATGGAAGATAGTTTCGAAAAATCCCCTATTTTAAACATGATTTCCTCCTATAAGTTACATCTACTTTGAAGCTCAACTTCATCATAAACAATGACATTATGTGAGGGTCAACTATTTTTAACGATTTAAATAACAATTTAACATGTTATATTTATATAATTAA
Source organism: Bacillus sp. 196mf (assembly GCF_003217275.1). Classification (NCBI taxonomy): domain Bacteria; kingdom Bacillati; phylum Bacillota; class Bacilli; order Caryophanales; family Bacillaceae; genus Bacillus; species Bacillus sp. 196mf. The sequence goes on along the minus strand of NZ_QJTG01000024.1, from coordinate 51,604 downwards.
AAACCTATATTCCTGTTTTTATGACTACTGCAATTGACAAATCCATCACTAGTTATTTTTCTCAAGACATTCATAAACCGCCATCATATCTCGTTTATCCAACTCACGTATGCGATTGAAAATGGGTATTTGTCCAACAGCTTCTGTTAATAAGCTTTCATTCACAACATCACTTACTTTTCCAGTTAACCACGTTTTTACATCCACGCCCTCGACAACTTCTTTTAACCCTTCGTCATTAATACCACTTGCATTACAAGTTACACATGGAATTGTTAGTTTAAAGACACCATCATGTAGATTATCTTCGGTTATCACTTTCTTACCTTTACAAAATGGACATGGATTACTTTTTTTAATTTTATTAATTTGGGTAACTAATTTTTTGTATCCAAACGCTTCGTATACATACGTAAGTTTTTTATATTTACCATTTGTGAAATACTTATCTATAATGGTTTCTCTCGTTTCATAAACATTAGGGAAATCACAAACAGTTACCTGATTATTAACACTAATGGATTCGATATTTCCTTTTATTTCGCTCCAGAATGGTAAGACATTTTGTAACACCATTTCATAGTTTGAAAAGCTTGCTTGTTCTAATTCAAACATTTTCAATGCAACTTGTGCTTTTCTTGGCAATAAAGAAACATCTTCCGTCAATACCATATCGCCACCAACAATAGACTTCAATTTAACAAGTGCCGGTAAATCACCAACTATTTTCAATACTTTATTAATAGGCTGATTGATTATTTCACGAATATCTACGTTACCAAATTTAAGTGGTTTATGATGATTTAAAACCGTCCCCTCACAAATTGGACATTTCATCATTTTTTTTGAACTCTTAATTTCTTCTTTAATAGGTGCTTTTGAAATAACAATATATCCACCAATAATTGTATTAAACCCTACCCATGTTCTGCGTGTCTTTCCTTTTTTATCATAAAATGATTTTTCAAAATATCCGTACCAAAACGTATGCTTTTCTTCTTCTGACATATCATTATAGCTCTTTGACAAATCGTGACCAAGCTCATTTTTTATTTCTTCGAATAGAAATTCTATTTTTTCATGCTGATAAAATTTTAATACCTTCATGATTTCTGGATCGAATAGCCCATCCCAAAATGGAACACTTTTATCTTGAATGGCAATATCTTTATCAAAAACTTCAATTTGAAGACGTCCAGAACAAGATGGACAATGATTGTCCTGTGAATAGAAATCAAAACTTCTCGTATCTTTATTAATTGGATGAGCAGCTACAATATGATTAATTAATCCACCAATCTCATATAAGAAACTATATTGACTATATAAATGTCTTTCAAGATCAATAGCAATAACAGGTGCGATTGTATTAGATTCATATTCACCATAAATTAACCTAGCCATTGATGATAAACTTTTTAAAATACCGCCCTTATAAATATTTTCGGCATTTTTAAAATAGTTAATATGATTTTCTTCTAAATAGTGAACCCCTTTTTTCTGCCTAAGCATTGAAGAGATGTGTATTTTCTCTGTGCTATTCACATTACTTTTTTGACGATAGTAATCCTCATGATTGACAACATCCAAATGCTCTATAGATTCATTCTGCCTTTTTCCAAAATCAACTATATAATCAGAGCTTTCTAACATGTAACGATTATGCTCAATCATAATGATCGAAACTGATTCATCTTGCAGAATACCTCTAATACTATCGATAAATTGATTTAAAATATTTTGTGATAAACCTTTTGAAGGCTCATCAAAAATAAATAATGTATGTGGATTTCTAGTGTTTGCAAATAATTCCGAAACTAAATGAACACATTGAAACTCACCTGTCGATAATGTTTGTGTTTTTCTCTCTAATGTTAAATAGCCAAGCCCTAATTTAATTAGTAGGCTCAAACGTTTATAAGCGATATCTTCATTTGGAAGTTCATCAATAATATCCTCAATCGAGCGCTCAAAAATATCATCAATGTCTTCACTATACTTTGTCAGTTTCTTTTTAATATCTAGGAAAGTTGCTACAGTTGATCGACTTGTAATTGATTGATTTCGGTCTTGTCCTACCATAACTAATTTATCTTTTGGATATCGTTTCAAAAAATCTGTAGCTAGACATTCGTTGACAAGTGTAGATTTCCCACATCCTGATTCTCCTGTAACTGTTACAAGCCTGTTTTTAGGAATTTGAAACTCAGCCATTTGGATATTACGGCAATATAAATCATAGAATGTATAATATTCTGTTGGTATTTCTTTATTTCGATCCCACAGTATTGACTTTGGTCTTGGTGATTCTTCCACAATTTTCCCGCCATATTTTCCGCTACCAGGTCCAAAGAACAATTGCTCATCAGTTGTATCTAGTACTGTATCTGAATGATCAATAAGCCAAATTTGATTTTTACACCCTAATCGTTTAATCTCTTCTAAAATTTGTAATAAAGTTTCATGATCAAGTCCAACTGAAATCTCATCAATAATAATTACAGCATTTTCACTTACTGCCATGAATTCGGCCAAATAAAGTCGTGTTAACTCTCCACCTGATAACGTACCCATAATTCGATTTAATGTTAAATAACCAATGTTCATATTAATAATATTTTGCAGTATATGCTGTTTTTCTTCACTAATATTTAACTCTTTTGCTAGTGAAAGAATAGATTCAATACTTAAATCATTAATATTTGAGATTGAATGTGGCTTGTCCAACAAATCAATTTCATGTTGTTCAATTTCTTCACTATAACGTTTTCCCTTACATTTTTTACACTCAACATTTTTTGTAGTACCACGGCCTTTACAACCAGTACACCAGCCTAATTGATTATTAAATGAAAAGACCTCTGGAGAAAGATTAAATACTTCAGCAAGTTTTTCCCGAACCTCTGTAAAAACACCAGTATGAGTACCAATCGTTGAACGCGGATTAGACGAAATCGATGATTTTCCTAGAAAAAGTACTAACGGCATTTCTTCCATCTTAATAGCACTAAAATTTGTTTCCATAATGTTAGGAAATAAATATTGATATTCAGCCTTTGGTAATAAAGAAACTAATCGTTTTTTTGACTCTTCACCAATTGTTTGGCAAAAAGTTGTTTTACCCGATCCAGATAACCCAGCAATTCCAAACGATTTATTAAACGGTATAGTTGCATCTAATTTATTTATGTTATTAGCAATTAATTGATTTACTTTCATATTAACCTCTATTCTTATTTATTCACAAAAGCATTTTTACAATATAATAATTACATAATGAATATTACCTATTATGCAATTATCCTCTCACTTCATGAATCTTATCCTTGTATATTTCAAACCATTGTTGCCATTCATCTTTAGAAAATTCTTTCTCTTCTCCTTTTAAAACGTAAGAAAAAAGATTTAAACAAATATGCCAACCAGCTATATCTCTCGGTGTATGATCTGTTAATTCATGAATGTACTCTTTAAGAAGTAAAAGAGTACCATTCTCCTCTTTATGTATTTCAAATCGGACACGGTCTTTATCCCAAGTAAATTCAAGTACTGAGTTTAGTTGACACTCTAAAATATCAATGTTTATGAATGAACCGTCCATCATGTCGAACTTTATTATTCCACCAGTTTTAAGGCTTTCAATCTGTAAATTGGACATCCATTTTTTCAGCTTACTGTTTTCTGTTAATACAGACCAAACTTCCTCTACCGTATATGGAAATTCGCGTTCAAATTTTACAATATATCCATCAGTTAGTTTCCCAATTTCAGCTATCATTTTGATTGCCTCCTTATATAGAATGTACGTTCTCACTTCATTTTACACGAATATAAATATAAAATAAATATTTATAACAACGAAGTGTTAATTTAAAGTGAATGGTGCTGAGAAAAACTTAAATATTTTCTAAATCGAGTTAAATAATATTGAAAATTAAATATAGATTTACGTACAAATAAAAAAAGCCGCATTTGCGACTTATGAAATAATAGGATTAACTCCTGTTTTTGTGGAATGATTAATGATTAACGCTTAATCGCATCGACAATTAGCGATGGAAAACCAAGTTTATCGCCTTTATTTCTAGAATCATACCTTTTCGAACGGAAAATAACACCGTCGTTTGCATCCCATTCGTTGTAATAAAACCGACCATTTTCATCACAATATTCAAGTAAAACTACCTCGAATCCAGCAGTTTCAAACATTTTCGTTAATGTTATATAATTATGAACGATTTTATGACTTGCTGCTGGATGATCTTTCGGACCGGGGCCCCCTATTTGAACTATATTTTGATATACCTCATCCTGAAAGAATGCATCAGGGACTCCGCACCGAATATGACCAGATGGTTTTAAAAATTCATAACAAATTTCAGCTGCTCTTACACCTTCTTCAAAAGTAAGGTGTTCCCATACATGCTCAGCTAAAATAGCTGAAATAGAGTTGTATTCAAATCTTTCTTCCCACGTAGCTTTATCTAGTAAGTTAAGTTCATCTTCTTGCGTTTGAATCCAACCTGGATTATTATTAAACACTCCAGCTCCGACAACTACTTTAATTTCGTCTTGTTTTATTGCCACCATGTTCACCTCTTAAATATTTTAATTCATTAATATATTCTATGTTTACTATTATCCTTCCTCCTTTAACAAATTTAGTACCATGAGTCCAGTACAATACCGAACTCATGTCCTAAAAACTCTCTAACGTAACGATCTGTCTAACTCTATAAAATTAGTTCATAATATACGATTTTTCTTACAGAAATATAGCACACCAAACATTAGCATAATACCAATTACGTAAAAAATTGTTGTTCCGCTCCCACCAGTATTAGGAATTACCCAATTATTCTTCGCATTTTTCACTGTTATTTTTTGTGTCTTTACTGCTTCTGTAATTTCTATTTCTATTGGACCCCTAAGTAACATATATCCGTTTGGCGCTTTTATTTCTTTTATCGTATATTTCCCAAGTACTAATTGACTGGAAATCACCTTTCCTTTTTCATCCGTTGTTAATCTAGCCACTTCTTTACCCTCTTTATCTAAGACTTGAAATATAGCGCCTTGTAGTTTTAAATTGATATCCTTATCATCAACTTTCTCAATTTCAAATTGTCCAGTCGGATCTGGTAATTTCTTATTTCCTATTTTAATTTCTACTACTGCATCTTTTTCTACTTTTACAGTTATTTTTTCTTTTAATAATTCGTAACCTTTAGGTGCTTCTACTTCCACTAAGGTATAGTTTCCTATTGGTAAGTCTTTTGATATTACTTCTCCTTCTTCATTTGTTACTAGTTCTCCAACTATTTTTCCTTTTGAATCTTCTATATGAAACTTTGCCCCTGCTAGCTTTTTATTTTTATCACTTATGTCTACTTTCACTAACTTCATTTTTCCCATTGGATCTGGCAATTTCTTATTTCCTATTTTAATTTCTACTACTGCATCTTTTTCTATTTTTACAGTTATTTTTTCTTTTAATAATTCATAGTCTTTTGGCGCTTCTATTTCTACAAGGATATAGTTTCCTATCGGTAAGTCTTTTGATATCGCTTCTCCTTCTTCATTTGTTACTAGTTCTCCAACTACTTTTTTATTTGAATCTTCTATATGAAACTTTGCTCCCACCAATTTTTTATTATCATTATTACTATCAACCTTTTTTATTTTTACTTTTCCAGTACTAGGCTTGTTCCAATGTTGCCAGTTAAATTTGAAATTGTGAAATTCAAATCCACCAGTTTGTTGTACCGCACCAACAAATGCTTGTCCATTAATCGAACCGCCTTTTGTTTCTAATACAGCATTGGGGGCAAACACACTCCCAACGACACCATATCCCTCTGTTGTAATTTTTTTCGCATTTGGAAAAACCCAAATCACTTTCCCATATAGCTCAGTAAACGGCGAATTAGGAGAATATGGTTGTGATGTAGGAACTATATCTGTAGCCCTTCCAATATTGTTCGTGTCATATAGAATAGACCCATTTTTAAATGTAACCTCTGTTGCATCCGAATACATAACAATAAAATCTTTGTCCTTAGCACTCGGTAAAAATACATCTCTTATATCTAAATTGTTTTTCCCTGTCAATTCTGATGAAACATAAATATTAGAATTGTTTATATCTTTTCCGATTCCATAACTCATATTTGGAATTGGGGTATTCGTTTTATATTGACCAGCATTTTTACTGACTTGGTTCACTATATTGCGAAATTCATTAAATTTCGCGTCAATTTCTAGTTTTTCTTTATAAACGATATGATCATAAGAAGATTGTATGATGCGATCTGGATCACTCTCTTTTGTCATTACGACTATTCCGTTTTGAATGATAAAAGATTCTTCTCTTGATTTCTTAAATTTTCCAGACAATAACAAGGACGGATATCCCTCATCAACCCATTTTTCACCTACTATATTAGATGTTCCCGCTGCAGCACCTACAATTGTATACCCCGATGCATCCATATCACCTTGAACTGCAATTGCTCCTTCAATGTCGCCACCTATTGCTTTATGGTTACCAAAGACAACTGCATTATAACGCGATATATCACCTAGACCTTCTAAGTTTGTCGTGGATCCATATGCTTCTTGTGGTACATATACGACAAAACTTACACTTAACATTAACAAAACAATAAAATGAATACTTACCAGCTTTAATCGTAGCCTCAATTCCTTTGTTCCCACCTTTACCGTATTTTTTCTATAGTCGAATAAAATGACATGTTTATCAATGAGAATTTACTTCATTCCCTATATATCTTCTTTACTTATCTCTGAATTTCCGGTCCCAATGTCCATTAATGCAGGATAAATAAATACATTCTATCGAGTTAACCTTTTCTTATAAATTACGACTAGAAACACACATAACAATAGGATTGGAACTATTACAGTCCACTTATTAAATATAAATATCTCTGTACTCACTTTTTGTTTTTCTTTCTCGTTTAACTCCACACGCACACCTCGAACTAGCAATCTATTGGTGTTTACTCCATAAGGCGTACACGTAATTAAAGTTGTATAATCTTTATTTTCTACAATTTGTAGATCGTCCGTTTCGTGTGGTAACACTACTTTAATTTGATCTACTTTATAAGCAAGAACTTTGTCTAAAGAATGAATATAAAAGAGATCTCCTTCGCTCAACTTATCTAAATCTGTAAATAATTTTGCTGATGGTAAACCACGATGCCCTGTTAAAATAGTGTGCGTATTTTCTCCACCTATCGGGAGCGAAGAAAAATCTAAATGACCTATCCCGCGGCTCAATACTTCCTCAGATGTCCCTTGATAGATTGGCAGTTTTATATTAATTTTCGATATTTCAATATACCCCATTACATCTCCTAAATTTAACGCATCAGCATATGCTTGATGATTACTTTTTTTTTCAGAAAATGGATCAGTAAATGTTTTCGTGGAAGTGTGAACTTGTTTATTATATTCGGCTGCTTCTTTTTCCCTACGTTCGACTTCTTTCTTTTGTAGCGCTTTGATCTTCTTATCGTAAGAGCTAATCTCAGAATAATGTGCACGAGTCGCCAACCAATTACTAATAGTAGGATATAAAAAAACACCTAATCCAAATAAAAAAATACCTCCCAAAACAAGATTTCGTTTCATATTTCCACCTCTGTATATGCTTAAATATCGAAAAGAGGGAAGCATTTTGCTTCTCCCCTTTTCCCATAGTTACATGTTCCTAAAATCTTAATTATTAGCAAACTTTTTTCTAAAGAAAACAAATGCCGCTGTAACCATTAACGTAAGGCCTATTACAGTAAAAAGAGTCGTTCCTATGCCACCCGTTACCGGAAGAACCCATCCACTTTTATTATTTTCAATCGTTAATTTAACCGTTTGATTATTTTCGCTAATCTTTACATCAATGGGATCTTTTAATAATTGATAAGAAGCTTTTGTACCATCTTCTTTTGTATATGTTGGTGCTTTCGTTTCAAAAATTTGATAGTCTCCATATGGAATGTTAGACCATTTAATAACACCATTTTCATCTGATACACCTGTTACTTCTTTTCCTGCTACAACAACTATTTTTCCATTTTTATCTTTAAGTACAAACTCTGCACCTTTTAATTTATTCTTATTAGCACCATCAATTTTTGTTAACTCAATTATTCCAGTTGTCGGAACAACAACTACAGGTTTAGATTCCTTTTCTCCAATTACATCATTTTTATTTGTAAAATCAATTTTTGCTGTATTTAAAATTTCCGAACCAGATGGTACTCCTTCTTTTACTTGAGATTTAATTTGCAAATGAAATTCTTTTTTACCATCTAATTTTGTGAAATCTTTTACTGTAGCTGTTACCTTTTGACCTTCTATAGCTACCTCTACAATGCTTGCATTTACTTCTGCTCCATCAATTTTCACGATTGGCTTTCCTTGAATCACTAAACGATTATCCAAAGTATCTGTTACCACATATTTTTTGTATTCCTTAATGTCTTCTGGAATTAATGTTTTAATATCATAATTATAATTAGTTAACGGATTGATTGGTAACGCTTCCAATTTTCCGTTAATCTTTTTATCAATTGTTGGTTCTTCATAGTTTTTCACTTCTAATTTAACTACTGTACCAGAAGTAATAGTTCCATCTTCATTAATTGTTCCGGAGTTCTTAACAAAAAACTCACGTTTAGTTGGATCTATTACATAGCCTTTCGGAGCTTTTGTTTCTTGGAAATAGTATTCTCCATACACCAATCCTTGCACGCGAATATGACCATTAGCATCTGTTACTAACTCTTTTTTCACTTCTGTACCGTCTTTTTTAAATAAAGAGAATACAGCACCTGCTAATGCTTTTTCATTTACACCAGTTTTTATTAAATCAACTGCACCACGTTTAACCTCATTTTTAGGATACATGTGAACATCATAGTTTAGCACCTTACCCTCTTTATTCGTTAATGGGATATCCACTGTATACGTATTGGGATTTAGATTAACATGTGGAGGTCCTGCCACTTCTTTCACCTCATAACGTCCTAGCGGAAGATCTTTTAATACAGCTTGTCCGTTATCATCTGTTACTACTTGATTTGGAGTGGCTCCCATTACAGGTTTCACGTCTTCTTTTACGATTTTCCCATCGTTTGAAATTTTTTCAAAAGAAGCAACCCTTTTTACTTCAAACGTTACACCTTTTAATGGTTTCGCATCTTTTGGCACCTCTTGATTTGCAGAACCGTCACCTTCTAGTCCCTGCGCTCCATCTTTTTCTTGTTCATACTTATGAATCGTTAAAGTACCTTTAGATGGTGAATCCGCCTTTACTAATACACTAGACCATGTAGAAAATGTTAAGAAAAACACTAAAAGCACACTAAATATTTTTTTCATTTCTCTTATCCCCTTTACTACTTCTATCATTTTAAAAATCTCTTTATTACTATTACCTTCTTAAAAGCAATAGTGTGCCAAGTATCAGTTTTAAACGAATAACATAAAACATAGTCGTCCAACAATCCATTGTTTACAATCACTTATTCACTTTTCTTATCTTCTATTATTACGTTGTCTCTCCACATGATATATGTAATTTTCTCCCCTAAATTACACTTATATCCCTATTTCAAGAATCATTACATTTGTTACATAATAGCTTTCACTACTAATTTCGACTAGTCACTTACTGTCAATCCATTAATTTCTCACTTCCTATCCCTATTTAAAATCCAATCTTAATCATTTTTTAATACATATAAGTAATAACCAACAAATAAGTGTGACGATTCATATTTTACGCTACTGTCCAAAACTATTACCTGTATATTCAAATAATATGTGCTATTCATGTTAAATTATGGTATTATTCTTAGAAGTTTATAACTTTTATTTATATTTTTTATTAATAAAGGTTTTCCGTTTCTACTTATGAAAAAAGGAATATATGTTTATTTAACTATTACGCATAACTGTAAGGAGGAAGAATATGACTAAAAAGCTCAGTCTAGTTGAGATAGAGTACATTTGCAATATGTTTTTCCAATCTTTTGAAATTCCAGTTTGTTTTTTAGATTGTAACAAAAATATTCTTTTAGAATTCACATCAAAAAGTGATTCACATTCGTTGTATACATCAAAAATAGAGCAGTTACATGTGCTTTTTCAGAGAAATGATACATATAATTTCCCCATCTTCAGAACTCACGAACATCTAGGGCACTTCATTTTAATTCACATAAAGAGCGATTATATGGTGAACGGTACTGTTATTATTGGGCCCTTGGCACATGTAAATTTTTCTACAAGTAAAACGGATAGTAACCTTAATTTCATTCCAAATTATAAAAGAACAAGAGACCATTATTTTTCATTGTCAGTCAAAGATCAAAATTTCTTTGTAAATATAGCAATATTGTTCTATAACATTCTCTATAAAAAAAATTCAGATGTAAGCACATTTTCAAATAACAGTGACTCACTTCATATAAGTCATAGCAGAATCTTAAACAAAGATGTATATATTTCAATGCAAAAAGACGAATCCATTTATCATAATTTATATATAGAGCAGCAACTGCTTGGTTCTATAGAAAACGGGGATAAAGAAACCGTACTCAAATATTATTACGAATTCCAACAAGAGACTCTTTCATCTTTATCTTCATTCCATCAATTAAGACGTCATAAAAACATTTGTATTTCATCCATCACGCTCGCTACTAGATATGCGATAAAAGGGGGACTTCCATCTAGGATTGCTTACAAAATTTATGATTTACATATTCAAAGAACAGAAGATTTAAAAGACAAAGAATCTGTTTGGGATTTATTAAAAAATGCTTTTTGTACCTTTGCAGACCGTGTAAAGGCACAAAAAACACAGCAACATTCACAGACTATTGCTATTTGCAAAAACTACATTTTTAAAAACATTTACAATCCAATATCTGTTAAACAACTTGCTAAATTTGCAAATGTGAATTCAGATTATTTATCTATATTATTTAAAAAAGAAGTCGGTATTTCATTAATTGAGTACATTCAACGTGAACGAATCGAAGAAGCAAAGAAATTATTAACTTTCACCACCTATCCTTTATCAGACATATGCGCTTCGCTTAATTTTAGCGATCAAAGTTATTTTACTAAAATTTTTAAAAAATTCACCAATGAAACACCTGGTAAATATCGAAAATCTCATGTTGTCATTTAGAGTGACACTTCCATTAAAGCAAAGTGTTTTCAGTAACTTATCAATGGCAAATTAGAAGTACTCCTATATTCATGAGCTATAGGATTTATGCTATTTTCAAATCAAAAAACACGTTACTATTCTCATTAAAATAAAAGAATAGTAACGTGTTTTATATGTAATATAGTTCTGTAGACAGAATAGTATCCAACTGCAAATTTTTATAAAAGCCAAATGTACCGCTTAACTATTAAAATCTTAATAAGTAAAAAATCCATATTTCGTTTTATTTACTTTCTACTTTATTTCTTTTGAATACTGAACTCTTTTCTTCAAACGAATAATCCCTACTATTATTTTTGTATCTTTCTAAATTTGCGAATCAAAGTGAGTACTGTACCTGCAATAATCATCAATATGCCGATTGCTGCACTGTTAGTTGTACTTACACCCGTCTTTGGAAGCTCCTTATATGTATATTCTTTTTTATCGGTATTACTGTTGTTTGTCTTATTAGCAAGACCATTAGGTTTGCTAGTTTCTTTATCTTTCACTAACACTTTTTGTATTGTATTTACCCCATTACCCACGGAATCTCTTACACTATATATTATTTCATAAGTACCAGCTTTAGTTATATCTATAGTTCCTTCATACGCTACTTTAGAAGTAAGGTCACCGTCTTCTTTGTCAGTAGCTGATACTCCTACCAACGGATCAAATTGATCACCCTCAGTAATTGAAGTTGTAGCAGGTACTTTTAGTATTGGTTTATCATTTTTAACTTCTTCTCTAACTTTGACCGTTACAGTTTGCTCCGCCGTTACTTCATGACCTTTAGAATCTGTAACCGTGTACGTTAATACGTAAGTACCAGCTTTAGATGTATCTACTTCACCATCAACTTTGATTTTAGAAGTGAGATCACCGTCTTCTTTATCGATAGCTAATACTTCTGCCATTGGAACAAATGAATCTCCTACATGAATTGTCGCTCCAACAGGCACTGTTAATTTAGGTTCTAAATCTGATGTTTCTCCATTTTTCTCTACAATTACAGTCTGTGTTGCCGTTGCATTCCGCCCTTGAGAATCAACAACCATGTATTCCATAATGTATGTACCTGATTTTGAAGTATCTACATCGCCTTTATGCTTTACTTTATTTGTTAAATCACCATCTTCCTTATCAACAGCTTTTACATTTCTCATTGGATCAAACGTATCTCCTACACGTAGTGTAATGGTAATCGGTACAGTTAACTCTGGAGCTTGGTTTTCTACTGCTTTTTCGTTTTCTTTCACTGTTCCTGTAATTTTTGCCACATCAAAAGCATTTTGGATTGCTTGAACTTCAATTGAGTTCGTTCCATATTTATTAGTTGCAACTGTAAGGCATGCCAATCTCAATTCAGAGAAATCAGAAGTCATGTTTAATTCATCAGTATTTGCATAATAGAAAATATCAAACATTTTATCCTCACCAATACCATTTACATTTACACCGTTATGAGTACCACCTTGTGCAATTAAATACGCAACTTTATTAATAATACTTGAGTTAAAATGAACGCCTCCATAATCCTCTCCATTTAAATCATTATATTTACTATAATCATCAGGATACGGTAGTCCTTCTGAAAAATTAATTGCAGTTGGATTTTTCATATTACGAAAAGTCGATCCCGTTTGTTCTCCTATTGTCCAGTTAAATTCTCCATTATTTATGTATTTCTCTATAGCCGTTCCCATAATATCAGATAATGCCTCGTTAATCGCCCCAGATTCTCCTGAAAATTCAAGGTTAGATTCGCTAGATGTAACCGCATGTGTAAATTCATGACCCGCTATGTCGAACGCTTTTACCATAGGATCTCCATATAAAAGCATACTAATGTTATTAATATTAGTACTAAATGCATTCTCCCAATTTTCAGGATCATTTGTTCCTCCGGAATCCCATGCATGTACAACTGAAACTACTTTTTTCCCTTTATTATCAAAACTATTACGCTTATATTTTTCTTTATAAAAATCATATACCTTTGTTGCTAAGAAATGAGCGCTTACCGCCTTTGGATCATTAAATGTTGTTGAAACGCTAGTTGTTAGTATACCAGGATAATAACTTTCTTCATTTGTAATATCTCTATAATTTACATCATATGTCTCAATTCCTTGTCCTCTTGTGTAATCAGCAAGCGCATAATTCCCACTGGTCTGTTTAGAAATACCAAATGTACGAGTTACGCCTAAATCATCTTTTCCTGTTCCAGTTAATGATGTGAAATTGCTAGTTTTATTTTCCTTAACGGATTGAACATACTCTTCACTTATTTTCAAACTTGATTCTTGTACCATATCTTTTAACATTTCACCATTATGAGCATTCACTAAATAAGTTCCAGATACATAATTTGGTGTTGTAGCAGCAAATGTAACTTGATATGCATTGCTAGCCTGCCCATGATTTTCATCAACAAAAATAACTGCCTTAACTTCTGGCTCAGAAATAAATTTAGTATCGTTTCCGTACTTTTTATAAATATATTGTTTTGCTTCTTCTTTTGATAAATTAATAGGTTTCTTTAAATCTTCTTGTGTTAAATTTTGTGCGCTAGCTCCTGAAATGCTTTTAATAATACCTTTTTTATCTACGTGAGCAGTCAACTGGTGGCCATATACTTCTTTTCCTTCATATATTTGTTGCATGCGCACAAGTGTAGTTCCATCATAAGAACCACGTTTTTGAAGAACCTTGTAATCTACTCCTGTTTCTGCACTAACTTGTTTTGGAGACAAAGCATGCTCCGTATTTTCCTTAAGTGCATCTTTCACTACATTCTCTGGTGCCTTTTTTGATGGTTGTGTCAGATCACCTGTACGGAACGAATCCTCTTGAATTTCAACTTGCATTTGACCAGGTTCCTCTGCATGACCTACTCCATATGGTGTTACACTTGTTAAAACGAATCCTGTTGTTAATGCTACTATAGCTATTTCTTTTTTATTTCCCATGATATTTACCTCGTATAAATTTCTATTATTTATATGAAACTGCTAAAATGTATACAATCTATTCCTAACATAAAAAGATGACTTTTGTAATCTACAAAAGCCACCTCTTCAATATGTAATATCCCTAAAATGTTTTTAATACATAATTTCTATACAAAAAGAAAAAAGCATTCATTAACGAGCATTTTGCAATACTTTTATTAGGTCATTTATATTTTCAACTTTCTGCTGAAACTGATCAAGTCTGCTATGTAGCGATGAAGGATTTTTATCTTCAGTTGAAATAACTTGTTTTAATTCGTTTTCTAATTTATCATACATATCAAAGAAATTATCAAATTCTACACTTACAAGCTCTTCATTTTCGCGATAGAATCTTTTTGCTTCTATATAAGTCATATATGATTTATTTAAAAATCCTAATGAAATTAAATATTTAGAAGTGTTTTCTTGATAAATAGCAATATCACATGCCATTTTAATATCAGAATAAGTCTTTTGAACGAGACAATGCAATTCAAAAATCTTAAACTTTAATCCATTATTCATTTCATCCCCTCCCATCGTATCTATTCTACATAAAATTAGAATATTATACAAAGAAAATTATTAGTATGAAATTGACAATTTAAAAAATAACTTAAGGATAAACAAACTCCCTCGCATTATAAATTATAGTTACGGAGCATTTACCAACATAACAGCAAAATAAAAAACGAAAAGAATAAATCTTTCCGCTCTTAGAGTAATAAATACATTTCATATTGTGCTAAAGAATTCTTTTCAAATCTACATTTCTTTAAAAAACCCTCCAGTAAATTATTGTTAGGAAACCCAATTGATAAACTTGATAAATGTAATTCTTCTCTTGCTACTTCTAATAATTTCATCCCAACACCAATATTTCTATAATCTTTATCTACGAAAATAAAACTAATTTTACCTTCTTCATTTACACATAGAGAGCCTTTTAAGTCATTAGTGACATATGCACCATAAAATACATTATTTGTTTTTTCGATATAATCAACATCATTTTGCCAATTTATATGGAAGTTTAACCATTTCTGAATTTCATCTTTAAAAGTTGGAAATTCTAATTGTTTTACTTCAATATCCTTACAATCTTTATTCATTATTTTAGTCAAATCATTTAAATTATAATAAGAAAGATCGTACACTTTTTCATAGCCCAACTTATTATAAAAATGAATCGCTCGGTCGTTTCCTACAATGACTTCGAGAAAAAGTTGCTTACATCCATGTTGAATCGCCTCTTCTTTATGCAGTTCAAATAATTTTTGACTCACACCAATACCGCGGTAATTAGGATGAACCGCTAATGTTCCACAGCGCATAGTCTTTATACTTTCATAATCCTTTATACCACCTAATATTACGCCAACTGATTTGTCACCGTCTAAAGCAAGAAAAGAATGTTCTAGCAAATTACCTTCTGGTCCCAAAAAACGGTGTATAAAATCACCTTTTGAAACTTCCATCTTAATAATATAATCGGAAAATCCATCTTTAAAAGCTTCATATACTAAATCAATATTTACTTCACTACATCTTTTATATTGAATCATATAAAATTGCCCTCCAATTGCTTGTATTAACCGCAACATGTACCCATATAATATATTCCATCTATTATAAATTTCAGCTCTTAATTTGAAATGAACGGACATTTCCCTACATATAACCCACTATTAATTTGTTTTATAACAAACTATCTATTATTTACTACATTAATCTCATAAACACGCAAAAAAGCAATTAAATGCTCACATGCTCTTTCGCATGCTAGCATTTTAAAGATTTTTTGTTCTTCTTTCGTTTTATCATTTGCTTGATCTGAAGCAGCTTTTAAACATAGAAATGGTTTTTTATTTATTTGGCATACATAGGCGAAAGCTGCTACTTCTTGATCAACTGCCAATGCTCCATATACGGTATGGAGTAAATATCTCATTTCTGAACTGCGAATACGTTGATCTCCGGATAAAAATGTACCGAAATGTATTGGATCATATGATCGTATTTTTTTTATTCTTCTTACAAGTGATTTTGTTGTTTCAATAGGTGCTGTTCTACCGTTATATAAATTAAAAACATCTTCCCCTGAGCCAGCTGCAGTAACATCGTGTTGTATTGCGTTTAGTGCCACTACAATATGACCGTTTTTCACCTTGTTTGATAAACTTCCGCATATTCCTGTCATAAACAACTCATCTGGCTGAAACTCACTAATTAACAATTGTACACAACTAGCGCAGCTTACTTTACCAACACCAGTAACAACTGATATAATTTCCAGCTCATTAATAGTATGAAAATGAAATTCCCAAGCTGCTCTTTTTTCAACACGTTCACTCGGATAATGTTGATGCAAATACGTCAGTTCTGGTTCCCATGCAGATACTATTGCAATACGTTTCATTACACGCTTCACTTCCCCTATTGTCATTTAAATAAGTTATCTATACTTTCTCGTTCATAATCTGGAATCCATTCTTTGTATTTCTTATATAAATCTCGTATTATTTCTTTATTCTTCGCAATTACTTTACATCCTCTATCATCACACATAAACATGACAATATCTTTCGTTGCATTTATGAGAAATACATCTGGATAAGAAATTTCTTTTTTTCGTCCAAATCGAGGATACAGAGCAGAGAAATCCTCGTGATTAGCAGCTTGTATAAGCAATTCATACTTAATATCTTCCGCAAGACATTTTAAAGAAAAATGATATGTACAATATAAATCTGCTTCTTCATCTTCAAATAGAAACGGTAACGTTTCTTGTCTTATATGAAATCTTAAATCTCTTTTCTTAATATATTTATTGTATACATTTATTTTCTGTGGAGTTTTTATGTTTTCCTTTTTAAATCTATAAACATTTGTCACTACAAACACTACATCTTCTTTTGAAAATATGTCTTCAAATAAGAATTTATTATATGTATATAGTTGAGAAAAGTATTCCATATTTAAATCGTCGGTTCCTTCTACAATTTGATATTTATCTTTTCCGAAATCAAAATGTAAATGATTTCCCCACTGAGAATATAAGTAGGGTCCTAATGTAACTCCTGGAAATGTTTGATTCATATATTCTTTTAATTGCATTTCCTTGTCCTTTCTACTGTAAAATTCCTTTTAAATCCCAGTATGCTTCTTCTAGCCACGGATGTATAACTTTCAATGTATCTTTCCTTTCCCACAAATATGAAATATATACAAAAGCTGCTTTTTCCAAAGATTTTTCCAATCCTTTTTTTATTTCTATTAAATATGGTGGTATCCCGTTTTGATCCCATTCTATTTTATCTGCAACAAATAATACTAAATCCATCTTCGTTGCATGTTTACGCAACGTTGTATGGCAACAAATTGCATTTAAAATTTCTTCATTTTCTACTTTAAATATTTCTTTTGCGATTACTCTCGATAATTTTTGATGAATAATCATAGGAAACTTTTTTCTGCTTCCACTATCTCTACCCCAAACTCTTCAGCAACTGCAATCCTCTCCTCGTTCGGAAAAATGCCACTAATATCATGTAAATATCCTGCAATTGCTGCTTTTTCTTTATCTACGTGAAACTTTTCTGCAATCTTTTTGCCTCATTTGCCACACGAATTGAATGTTTATATGTAAACTCTTTATTATATTTTAGTAGAAAGGCTTTAATATCATTTTCTATTTTTCCAGTTGGAGTAAATGAATATATATCACTATATAACATAGAAAATCCCCCTTATAACTAACTTACATTATAATGTAGAATCTAAATATCCTTTTTATTTTATATTCGATATTAATCTTTTTACTCCTTTTTAATACGTTACATGAAATTTTATACAAAATCATCGCTACAAGTACATAAATGTTTGATATTATAGTAATGTTGATGATTTGTAAGGAAAGGAACTACACAATGAATAAAAACATATTAATTATTGATGATGATAAAGAAATTGTTGAATTACTTGCTGTTTATTTGCGAAATGAAGGCTATAACATTTATAAAGCTTATGATGGCGATGAAGCATTGCAAAAGGTTTCTACATATGAAGTTGACCTTATGATTTTGGATATTATGATGCCAAAACGAAACGGATTAGAAGTTTGTCAGGAAGTACGTGAAAATAATACTGTACCAATTCTAATGCTTAGTGCAAAAGCAGAAGATATGGATAAAATATTAGGTCTTATGACAGGTGCCGATGATTATATGATCAAGCCATTCAATCCATTAGAATTAGTAGCAAGAGTGAAAGCTTTATTACGAAGATCATCTTTCCAAAACGCTACTTCGCAAAAGAATGAAGATGGTATTATTCGTATTCGCTCTGTTGAAATACACAAACATAATCATACTGTTAAAGTAAATGGAGAGTATATTAAACTAACCTCTATTGAATTCGATATTTTATATTTGCTTGCAAGTAATACAGGAAGAGTATTTAGTTCAGAAGAAATTTTTGAACGCGTTTGGAATGAAGATGGTTACGGTTCAAATAAGACTGTAATGGTCCATATTAGCAACTTACGGGATAAACTTGAAACAGTAATAAATGGAGAAAAATTTATTCACACTGTTTGGGGAGTTGGCTATAAAATTGAGAAATGAAGCATTTGATATATTAAAAGATATCCCTAAATGGAAACTTATTTTTTGGCTCTTATTAGCTATCACACTCACGCCTATTACTGAATTAATTATTTATCGCCTCGTTACGAGTGTAATTGAGAGTTCACTTACTCTAACTGAACTCGGTAAAGAATTCATTCGAATTTTTGGTTATGAAAAGTATAAAGGGATTAAAGAATCGTTATGGATGATGATTGTATCTTATTTGTTTTTATTTTCTATTTTTTCATCCTATCTTTACATTTTTTATCGTCACGAGAAAAAACTTTACTATGAAACTTGTATTAAAAAAATGATAGAAGAAATTCGTTATATTGCAAATGGAAACTTCAATCATAAAGTTTCTATTGTAAATCATAATTATCTAGAAGAATTAGCAATCGGGGTCAATGAAATTGTTGAACAATTAAAAGTCTCCATTGATGAAGAAAGACAAGCGGAACAAGCAAAAAGTGAACTTATTACAAATGTATCACATGACTTACGCACTCCCCTTACTTCTATAGTTGGATACGTAAATTTAATCCATCATGATAATTATAGAGATGAAGTAGAATTGCGATACTATATTCAAGTCATTTACGATAAAGTAACTCGTCTTAATGCATTAATGAATGACTTGTTCGAATATACACGTGTTCAAAATAAAGAGTTAAGCTTGTATTCTGTCCCTATTGACATAGTAGAGTTACTTGGGCAATTAACTGTTCAATTCCGTATACAATTTCAAGAAGCAAATATAGAGTGTCGACCTTCTTTCCCATCTCAAAAGCTCATGGTATTAGCTGATGGTGAAAAATTAGTGCGTGTGTTTGAAAATCTTATTATAAACGCTATCGCTTATGGAAGCGAAGGTCGCTATATTGACCTTACTGCTTATGAAAGCAATAATATGATTACAATTGATATAACAAATTACGGACAACCTATTCCTAGTACGGATTTACCTCATATTTTTGAACGTTTTTATCGCGTTGAGAAATCTCGCTCTACAAACACTGGTGGATCTGGACTTGGATTAGCTATTGCAAAAAGTATAGTCGAATTGCATAAAGGAACAATTGAAGTATATAGTGATGATGAAAAAACAACATTCACTGTAAAACTACTCCCATACAAATGTTAATATTATAAATAAAAAGTTCAATTTCTTATCATATAAGAAATTGAACTTTTTTCCATTAATACCCAAAATTTAATAATCCTTTATAATTCTTTAGAAATTCTTTACCTTTTCTTTCTTCCTAATTAAGCATTCCTTTTTACAATACTAGTATTGATGTCATAATAGGAGGATCGCTTATGCAATTCTTAAAGAAATTCGCTATTTTATTATTATCTTTTTTTATTACCGCACTTATCGTTTTATATTTTTATCTTTATGTAAATGGTCCGATTATTCAAGCTAAATCAGCTATTTTAATAAATGCTAATTCAGGTGAAATTGTTTATAAAAAAAATGAAGAAACTCCGGTACAATCAGCTGCTTTATCTAAATTAATGACAGAATATATCGTATTGGAGCAACTAAATGATAGAAAAATACAGTTAGATGACTTAGTACAAATAAGTAACGAAGTTTTCCGAGTAGAAACAAGCCCTATACAAGTAACATCGAATGATAAAACAACGGTTCGTGATTTACTTCATGCATTGCTACTGGCAGGGAATAATCGTTCTGCACTCGCTCTAGCAGAACACATTGCTGGAAATGAAGATAACTTTACAGTATTAATGAATAAAAAAGCAAAAGAACTAAAGTTATTACAACCATCTCCATTTCTAAACTCTACTGGAATTAATAATGATACAGATAAACAATCAACTACAACAGCGATAGACGCAGCTAAACTAGCAGCAAAATTAGTAAAAGATTTTCCAGATGTATTGAATATTACGAAACTAACCTCTTACCAATTTACCTTCAAAGATTCCCAGGTTTTCAATACGAATAAAATGATATATTCCCTTAATGAAAACATTAAACTTCAAGGTGTTGATGGCTTACAAACTAGTTTTTCAACTAACGGTAATTATAGTTTTGTCAGTACAGCAAAACTTGGAGATACTAGACTAATTTCAGTAATATTAGATGCAGATGAAGAAAACATTTCATTTATTGAAACAAAAAAGTTGCTACAGTATGGTTTTGATCCTTCCTCGTACTCTGCACTCCAAGCTTTTAAAGACGCCCTTACATCTTGGACAATATTGCTTCAGTTTAAAAATTTAATTATACAAACTATAATGATTTTTTTAATCATTACCACCTTAATGTTTTTACATATACGTCAGAAAAAATCCGAGGATTTCAATTAAGAAATCTTCTTATATATATAAAACCGACTTGCGCTTAAGATGCAAGTCGGTTTTTAATTCTATCATCCTCGTCCAATCAAATTTGCTGAAACAGATTGCAAGTTTAACTCCCTCGCCCATATAGATAGCTGACCAATATGATGAATTTCATATCCCATTACATGTCTTAAAACCTATGTTTTTCGAGGCATACATCCATCTCTGTTTCCTTTCGTTATGTTCTTTTGTTTGTATAAATGGGTTAATCTATTAATTCTATTAAATCCAACAATTGAACTATTACATTTTAAAGTTCTACTCATATACTATAGTAAATTACTAGAAAGGAGGTTTAACTATGGATAGTTGCGTTGTATTTGTAAACGGACAACCTTTTTTAGTTCTTTCAGTAGCTGGTATTGAAATTGCTAGATTAGAGATTTCCCTTCAAGTAGCATTAGCTCTAAGAGTGCTTGGGATACCAATCTGTGATTAATTACCAAATTAAAAGAAAAAGAGGGCATTAGCCCTCTTTTTTTATTTTCTTCTCACCTTTTCTTAACAACAAACAAAATTCAAATTTAATTAATTATAAAAAATTAAAGTATATGAACGTTACATGAAACACTTGTTAAGATAGCTGTCCTTCACACTATTTATTTCGCCGACATTATATAATCAAAGCACACAATGATTAACTTTTTATACGGCTTATTTTAAGTGTGCTAGCATTCTAGGCTAGATAATTATGAGTGCAAAAAAACTTCAAGTTCTCGTTTATATAAATTAAATAACGCTTTCACTTTTTGAATCGATTGATAATCTTTAAATTGCTGTTCTCTATCTTCTTATCCTTGAAGAGCACTAATCCAACTATACTCTACATCTACAATATGAAATAATGTTTCTAAAATACCACCAGTTTGCAAAGTAAATCTTCCTCTGAAAGTTGTTCACACCACTTAAACCAATCATCTCTTACTTGCCAATTATATTGAAATAAAGTGTACACATTTATCTCTCCCTTACTTCAATTATCCACCTAACAGCATCTGTTATATAATGTGGCTCATCTTTTTGAATATAATGACCACTTTGTTCTGCAATTATTAGTTTATTTTTGTTTGATAATCTTAATAATTCTTCTTGCAATTGTAACCATTTTATTTGTGCATCTTGCGAATAAAAAGCTTTTTTACCAGCAGCTAACACGACGAGTGGAATATCTCTCGTCGACTGACAATATTTATCTGCTTCACCCAGACTAAACATAAACTCTTCATAAGAACTTTCATGTACAAATTGTTTATAGTAAGCTTCTTGAAATTCTGGAGACATGATTGGCAAAAATGCTTCTTTATAATTTTCTGGTGTCGAATCAACCAAAACTATTCCCAACATATCTTCAGGATAAAAATCAGTAAATAAACGTGCATTTATACCACCAAAAGAATGTCCTACAAAAATATAAGGTGGCTTCAGTTGTAAAAGATTTAAGCATGTTCTCAAATCTTTTACCATTTCAGAACTAATACGTTTCTTGGAACTCTTCCCGCTTTTGCCTAATCCAGCCCGATCGTATGTAAGTACCGTACCATATTCCGTCAGTTCTTCAGCAGTTTGATTCCATGCCTTCGAATAATCACCATAGCCTGATTCCAATATAATAACAGGCTGCTGCTTCTTTCCTTGGAATATTTTCGTATACATTTTAAAATCAGCAACTTGTATATATTCCTCTATACATTTAACCATTGACAATCACTTCTCTTCGGCCAAGTTCCTCTACAGCGTGATTAATTATTTCACTTACAGAT
The DNA here is from genome assembly GCF_003217275.1 of Bacillus sp. 196mf. Lineage (NCBI taxonomy): Bacteria > Bacillati > Bacillota > Bacilli > Caryophanales > Bacillaceae > Bacillus > Bacillus sp. 196mf. The sequence goes on along the minus strand of NZ_QJTG01000024.1, from coordinate 28,596 downwards.
AAAGAACCATCCAATATGATATCTGAATTCGGCTTAACAGTATGAATTGCCTCTAAATAAGCTTTTCTCGCATATGTCATGTAATGTTCCAAATCATTATGTATTTCATCTATTGTACCTTCCTTAAAATCTCGCAAAATCCTTCTAGCCATCGCAATATCTAAAGGCGTATCAATAAATATAGTTACATCAATGAATTTTCGCATCTCACTATTTAAGTATGCAAAAGGATAATCTACAATAATATAGTCTAAGGTATTATTTTGTATAAGTTGCTCAATATCATGAATTAATGGTGTTAATACCCACTCGTCGTAATTCGCCCCATCATCAATCCATTTACAAATATCAGCAGGAGATTTATCAAATGTGTAACTATCAAAATATAGAGCTTTTGAGTTTTTAAACTTATGCTTTAATCTTTCTGTAATTGTAGTTTTACCTCCCCCCGAAACAGCTGCAATTGAAATTATTTTTGTTTTATTATCCACTATACCCACCAAACCCCTTTGTTAACATAATATAATTATAAATTACTATCGTTGCTACTTCTTCCATTCATATTCTAACATACTCATTTCCCATAAATTCCAATACGTTTCTCCTACTCTTTTTGACTCTCTTAATAAGCCTTCTTTTACAAACCCTATTTTTTCGTAACATGAAATGGCCGATGTATTAAAATCATACACACCAAGAGTTACTCTATGTAGTTTTAATTCGTCAAAAGCAATATGAAGTACTGCTTTCATCATATGTTTTCCTATAGAACGTCCTCTCATCTTCGTATTACCAACTAATACTTTTCCAATTCTAGCGGACTTATTAATATTATCTATTTGCCCAAGCGAAATATGTCCAATAACGTCTGAAGTCTCTTCATCTACCACTTTGAAAGCGAGTGTATTTGCACTTTCTATATACTTCTCTAATTGCTGTTCGTCTAAAGGAAATGTGAATGCATTTCCTGACCATTGTATTAGAAATTCTTCGGAATTAATCCAATTTATTAATTGTTTAAAATCAGATTTCTTAAAGCTTTCTAGTTTAATCACTTCCTTGCTCCTTTCGTACATCATGCTTTATAACCTCAAACTTATTTCTATATAAAGAATATATTCTCCTTTTATATAAAATTAAAATAAAGCCATTCATGTGAATGGCTTTACAAAAAAGCAGCATAATTATGCTTTGTTTGCTACATCAATACCATTAAAATCAAAGTCAGCAGTAACCGTTGTAACCGGTGGGAAAATTGCTTCAATTTTGCAAATGGAAATAATTACTCCAACCGATCCAGGAATAGCCGCAAGCCTAACTACATCACAACTTACAGACGAAACAGTACCTACATAAGTACGTCCCTCTGTATTAATTTGAACTGTTCGATTAATTAATTTCTTAAGTTCATCTCTAATTCCTTGTACACAAGAATTATCACATTTCTCATGCTGTTCTTTTTTACACTCTTCGAATACTTCCCAACAATCATCTTGTTTACATGTACACTTCTTTTTACAATTATTAAATCGAGAACCCAATACCTCACCCCCTAATCCTTTCTATTAGTAAAGTATGTCCACTAGCTTAAAAGGGTACGAGGCAAACACATAAAAAGAAAAAAACAAACAATTGTACCAAACTTTCTTTTCATTATTCATTATAAAAACAGACTTCTCCTAATTAAAAGCTTTTTAATGAGCGGCCGTAAATTTAGTCCTACTCCATTTAATGTTTAGACACCACTTTCTAAAACAAACCTTTTTTCTTTTAAATAAGACGCCCCTTAAAAACACACTAGATTTTCCCATTAACTCACATATACATAGACTTTATTTGTGGATTTCCCATTTTTCATTGTGAAATATACATTTAAAAAGCGTACTCGAAAATAAGATATTATTTGTAATCAGAACATTTTCTTCAACAAGTGTTTATTGAAAAATACCATAACTAGTAGTAGTTCTCTCCACTTTCTCTTAAAAATCAGCATAGTTTGTATGAATTCTATATCGAGTAGAAGACACTCTATCATATAAAGATAAAATAGTAGGTTAATAAACAAGCAATTTTTTTATTAAAACATAGAATAATATGAACACTATTGAAAGGAGGTAGAAATAAATGTCCTGGAAAAATGATTGCTGGAGTTCTCAGAAAAAGCATTGTTGTGATGATTGGTGGAAATCTAAAGAAAAACATCATTGTGATGATAATTGGAGTTCTCAGAAAAAGCATTGTTGTGATGATTGGTGGAAATCTAAAGAAAAACATCATTGTGATGATAATTGGAGTTCTCAGAAAAAGCATTGTAATGATGATTGGTGGAAATCTAAAGAAAAGTGTCATCGTGATGATGATTGGAGTTCTAAACGAAATAAGTGTCGTTGTAAATGTTTCTTTATTTGTTGCCATTGTAAAAGAAAAAATTGGTAATATTTTTAATGTCAACGTAAAGAAAAAAATATGTCTTTTGGAATCAATCAGGCTTTTCCGGAAAGTTGATCCCTCACCTACTTCCTTGCTTTCGCTGAATTTTTAGGTGGGGGCATTACTGCCCGGCAAATAGCGAGATAAATACTAGGATGTAATATATAAAGGTTTAAACCGGCATATAAGCAGTCGCGCTTTGTCATCACCTTGTTGTTGTAAATTAGTATTTCTCCATTGAATAGACATTCCATAATATCGTATTTTGATTAAAACAAAAAACATACTTAACACCAATAGTAGAATTTTTCTTCTTCATCAAATTCACTTCTTTTCTTTTTATAAACATAAAAAAGGATCTCTATTTATACAGAGATCCTTTCTAACTTTATAATTTACTAGACTGTAACCCCTGAATAAACGGAACTACTTCAGGATTTACAAGTGAAGACAAATCACCTAATTCTTTTCCTAAGTAAGCTGCTTTAATAACACGGCGCATTACTTTAGAATTACGTGTTTTCGGTAAATCTTCTACAACGTGGATGTCTTTAGGACACAACGCTTTTCCAATATGAGAGTTTACTAAACTCATTAATTCTTTCTTTAATTCTCCTGTGAATGTTACATGATCTCTTAATACTACAAAACAATGACAAACTTCACCTTTTACTTCGTCAGGTACACCAATTGCAGCAGCTTCAATTACATCGTTATGTTTCACAAGAATAGATTCATATTCAGCAGGTCCAATACGTTTACCTGCAATATTTAACGTATCGTCTGAACGCCCTGTGATGATATATTGTTCACCATCGTAAATGACCCAGTCACCGTGGACCCATTTATTTTCAAAACGCGACCAATATGTGTTTACGTAACGTTCATCATCTTCCCAGAAGCTTTTCGTCATACCTACCCAAGGTTTCTCTAAGCATAATTCTCCGACTTCATCTCGAATTGGTTTACCTTGATCATCCAGTACGACAGCTGCCATTCCTGGTAAAGATGCGTTAAAACTAATCGGTGCGATTGGCTTAATAAGAACATTGCCGAAAATCCCACCAGAGATTTCAGTTCCACCTGAGTAGTTACAGATTGGAACATTTCCTTTTCCAACTGTTTCAAACAGCCACATCCATGGATCAGGATTCCAAGGTTCTCCTGTTGATGCGAATACTTCCAAACTCTTTAAAGAATGTTTATTGACATACTCATCACCTTTTGCCATTAATGCTCGGATTAACGTTGGCGAAATACCTAGATGAGTAATTTCATATTTATCAACTGTCTCCCATAACCGGTCTGCTTCTGGGAAGTCTGGAACACCTTCGTACATAACCATCGTTGCTCCATTAATGAGTGAACCGAATAATAGAAACGGCCCCATCATCCAGCCCATATCAGTTACCCATAATACACGATCACCTTGTTTAATATTCATTCCAAATCCTGCATCAAAAGCTGCTTTCAAAGGAAATCCTGCATGCGTGTGTACTGTTCCTTTCGGCTTACCAGTCGTTCCTGATGTATAAATGAGCATTAATGGATCATCACTTTGCATTTCCTCGGCATGTATGAATGGTTTTTCTTTTTCTAGCGTATTCCACGAAAAGTCATAGTTATGTGGTATAAAATCATTTCCTGCATGACGAACGATAACAACTTTTTCAACAGTTGGGCAATGTTCACAAGCTTTATCTACTTCATCTTTTAAAGAAACAATTTTACCGCGGCGTGAAAATCCATCTGCGGTAATAATCATTTTTGAACCTGCCGCTTGCACACGTGTCATAACTGCATCAGACGCAAAGCCTGAGAATATTGGTGAAATAATTGCTCCAATTTTCATTACAGCTAGCATCGCAACAACTGTTTCTGGAATCATCGGCATATAAATTGTTACACGGTCACCTTTTTCAATACCCGCGTGTTTCAAACCATTGGCAACACGGCTTACCCAGTTATCAAGCTCTTCATATGTAAATGATTTTGAAGTTCCATTTTCTCCTTCGTACTGAAGTGCTGGCTGTATTCTTGTCTCTTCATCCGCAAGCCAGCGGGATAAAGCTGATTCTACAACGTTACATGTTCCGCCATTATACCACTGTGCAAACGGTGTACCATTTTCTAAATCTAACACTTCTGTATAAGGTTTCATCCATTGATAGCCAACTGCTTTTTCTGCCTCTCCCCAAAGCCAAGCTGTTTCCTCAATAGATTTATTATAAAAAGTTTCATAGTCTTCATATCCCAATGATTTCATCCAACTATATAAACGTGTTTTTTCCTTGTACTCTTCTGTTGGAAACCAAACTGCTTGTTTCAATGTTTTCCCCTCCTTAACTTTTTGAGCAAGAAAGCCCTAAATAGGGCTTTTAAACTGGATATACAGGATGTTTACGATCTGTGAATACTTGATATTTACTCATATACATTTCGAAACGTCCTTTTAACTCTTCACGTAAATTGTTTGGATGAACAATACCATCAATCACCATCTCTGATGCTAAATGATAAATATCAATATCTTTCTTATACTCTTCACGTTTTTCAGCAATGAAGCTAGCACGCTCTTCTTCTGGTAAAGCTGCAATTTTATTTGCATATACAGCATTAACCGCAGCTTCTGGACCCATTACCGCAATAGAGGCTGTCGGTAATGCCAAACAGCAATCTGGTTCAAATGCTGGACCTGCCATCGCATATAAACCAGCGCCATATGCTTTACGAACAACGATAGAAATCTTCGGTACAGTCGCTTCACTCATTGCAGAAATCATTTTTGCACCGTGGCGAATAATACCAGCACGCTCTACTTTTGTACCGATCATAAATCCTGGTACATCCGCAAGGAATAATAATGGAATATGATATGCGTCGCATAAATTAATAAACTTAGCAGCTTTATCAGCTGAATCATGGAATAATACGCCGCCCTTCATACGCGGCTGATTTGCAATAATACCAACTGGCTTACCATCAATATGTGCTAAGCCTGTAATTAGCTCTTGAGCAAATAATTTTTTTACTTCATAGAATGAACCTTCATCAATAACTCTATTAATGAGATCTTTCATATTGAAAGGAGCATTTTGATTTTCTGGAATGATTTGTTCTAACGTTTTATCGAATTGTTTCGGTTCTTGGGGTGTAACCAATGGAGTCTTTTCTAAGTAGTTATTTGGAAAATATGAAATGTATTGTCTTGCTTGTGTAATCGCATCTTCTTCTGTCTTACATAAAACATCTCCGCATCCTGATACAGAGCAATGCATACGAGCTCCGCCCATCTCTTCTAAAGTTACCTTCTCACCGATAACCATCTCAGCCATACGAGGAGATCCTAAATACATAGATGCATTTCCTTCTACCATCATTACAACGTCACAAAAGGCTGGAATATACGCACCACCAGCTGCAGAAGGTCCAAATAACAAGCATACTTGAGGAACTTTACCTGATAACTTCACTTGATTATAGAAGATTCTTCCTGCACCGCGGCGCCCTGGGAACATTTCTACTTGATCTGTAATACGTGCTCCAGCAGAGTCGACTAAATAAAATAACGGAACACGTAGTTTTTCAGCTGTTTCTTGAATACGTAAAATCTTTTCAACTGTGCGTGATCCCCATGATCCAGCTTTTACAGTAGAATCATTGGCCATTACACACGCAGTACGACCATGTATTTTACCCGTTGCCGTTACAACGCCATCCGCAGGTAAGCCTGTTTGTTCACAGTTAGCAAATAATGCATCTTCTACATATTCGCCATTATCAAATAGAAGCGCTAAACGATCTCGAACAAATAATTTTCCTTTTGCTTTATTTTGCTCATGATATTTCGGTGCCCCGCCTTGTTTAATTGTTTCAACTCGTTCTTCAAATGAATTAGATTGTTGTTTTTGGTCTAACATATTTACTCCCCCTTATACATCGGTTTGCGTTTTTCTTTGAATGCCTGTAATCCTTCTATTCGATCTTTCGTATGGATTACACCTTCATACGCTTGTTTTTCCATTTGTAATCCGGTATGTAAATCAACTTGAATACCATTTGAAATTGCCTCTTTTGCTAATCGAACAGCAATCGGTCCATTACTAGCAATTTTCTCTGCTATTTCAATCGCTTTCTCTTCAAGTAAATTAGCTGGTACAACAAATTCTACTAAACCGTATTCTTTTGCTTCTTGCACTGAAATACGTCTACCTGTATAAATTAATTCTTTCGCTCTACCAACACCAATTAATCTCGGTAAGCGCTGTGTACCACCTGCTCCTGGTATAATTGCAAGTGTCGTTTCAGTAAGACCAAGACTTGCAGATTCAGCAGCAATTCTAAAATCACAAGCTAAACTTAATTCCGTACCACCACCAAGTGCAATTCCATTTATAGCAGCAATAACTGGCTGTGGTAATTGTTCAACCATCTCCATAGTAGTGCGAATCATACTAACAGCATGGCGAACTTGTTCTTCGTTCATATCGGCACGCTCTTTTAAATCTGCACCAGCACAAAATGCTTTTTCACCAGCACCAGTCAAAATAACTACACGCACGTTTGAATCTTCACTTATTTGAGTTAATATAGTTTGTAATTCATCTAATAATGCTAAAGATAATGAGTTTGCTTGTCTTTCACGATATAACGAAATCTTTACAACGTGAGGTGTTACATAATCAACTGAAATGTTTTGTAATTGTAGCATCTTCTCACCTACTTATCGTTTTATGTTGAAGCGCTCTATACACATGACTCGGTAATTGGATATTTAATTTACTTTGAATAAATTGACTTGCTCTCAATAACTTCTCTTCATCAATATTCGTTTGGACTCCTAACTTATGGAGCATATGTACTAGGTCATCAGTAGCAACATTACCTGATGCTCCTGGTGCATAAGGGCAGCCCCCGAGTCCACCACAAGAACTATCAAACGTTTTAATACCGTATTCTAATGATTTAACTACATTCGCTAGAGCCATTCCATACGTATTATGAAAATGCATTGCAAACTGCGAAGCATCATACTTCTTTAATAGATGTTCTAATACTTGTTCTACTTGTAATGGATTCGCTACACCGATTGTATCCCCAAGAGAAACTTCATAAATGCCGTATGAAAATAGTTGATTACATAATTCGTCAACTGCTGTGACACTTATATCCCCTTCATAAGGACATCCAAATACAGTAGAAACATAGCCTCTTACCTTTTTCCCTTCGAATAATGCCTGTTTTGTTATATCTTCAATTACAACTAATGCTTCTTTAATCGATTTATTAATATTACTTTTATTATGAGATTCACTTGCTGATAAAAAAACATTCACCTCATCTACATTTTGCAAAAAAGCTCGTTCCAAACCATTTTGATTCGGAACAAGCGCAGCATATGTAACATTTGGGTCCCTTTTCAGCTCAGAAAATACATCATTTGCATCTGCTAATGCAGGGACCCATTTTGGGTGAACGAATGAGGAAACTTCAACATACGACAATCCTGCTTCTGTAAGTAGTTGAATCCATTTTACTTTATCTTTTGTGCCAACAATCTTTTTTTCATTTTGTAAGCCATCACGTGGCCCGACTTCTTTAATGACAGCAAAATTAGGTAGTTTCAATTCGCTTCCCCCTATATCTCCCTATTCAATTTCTAATAATACATCTCCTTCATTTACAAAATCGCCTTCTTGCACATTAATTTTCATAACTGTGCCAGCTTCTTCTGAAATGATTGGAATTTCCATTTTCATAGATTCCAAAATGACGACATCCTGCTCTTCCTCTACTGTATCTCCTACTCCTACAACAATCTTCCAAACGTTTCCTGCCATCGATGCGTATACTTTCGTCATCATTTTTTCCCCCTTAATATTGTTAAATCTTATTTTTTAACGAGTTGTTTCGTTACAAACCCCGTTGTATAAATACCCTCTTTGAACACTTCGTCTTCCAAAACTTGCAGTAGCATTGGCGTGTTCGTTTTAATACCTTCTACTTTTAATTCTTCTAGAGCATCATGTAATTTCGAAATTGCTTCTTCACGAGTCTCGCCATGTGCAATGACTTTCGCAATCATTGGATCATAGAAAGGTGTAATCGTTACATGATTTTCTAAGAAGTGATCAATCCGTACATTTGACGGTAATGTTAAATCTGTAATTTTCCCAGGTGATGGGAAGAATGTTTTCGGATCCTCTGCATAAATACGAGCTTCAATGGCATGACCACTACGTTTTACATCATCCTGAGTAAATGATAGTTTCTCTCCACTTGCGATAAGGAGTTGCTGTTCTACAAGGTCTAATCCCGTAATTTCTTCTGTCACTGGATGCTCTACTTGTAATCTCGTATTCATCTCTAAGAAATAGAAGTTCTTCTGATCATCTACAAGAAACTCAACTGTACCTGCATTTGTATAGCCAAGTGCTTTGGCAGCTTGTACAGCAACTTCTCCCATCGCCTTTCGTGTACCTTCATCTAAAAATGGTGAAGGTGCTTCTTCGATTACTTTTTGATTTCGGCGCTGTACCGAACATTCACGCTCCCATAAATACACTGTGTTACCATGTGTATCTGCTAAAAGCTGAATTTCAATATGATGCGCATCTGCTATATATCGCTCTAAATACATTTCTCCGTTACCAAAGAAGTTTTGCGCTCTTGTTTTATTACTTTCAAACGCTTTGGTGAGCGTTTGCTCAGTTTCCATCAACTGCATACCAATGCCTCCGCCGCCTGCGGATGCCTTAAGCATTAAGGGATAACCAATTTGTTTTGCAATTTCAATTGCTTCTTCAGCAGTTTCAATATTTGTAGTAATACCTGGGACTACTGGGACATCTGCTGCTTGCATTGCGATACGTGATTCGATTTTACTTCCCATCTTCGTAATGATTTCTTCTGAAGGACCGATAAATACGATTCCTTCTTCTTTGCAACGAACCGGAAAAGACGGATTCTCTGATAATAAACCATAACCCGGATGAATCGCTTCTGCATTTGTCTTCTTAGCTATTTCAATAATTTTTTCAAGGTTTAAATAACTTTCTTGAACACGCGGTCCACCTACTAAGTAAGCTTCATTTGCCATCTTCACATGAAGGGCATTTTCATCTGCTTCAGAATAAATAGCAACAGTGCGTATGCCAAGTTTTTGACAAGTTTTCATAATACGAACAGCAATTTCCCCGCGATTCGCAATTAATATTTTTTGAAACATAGTGATTCCTCCCTTTTATCTACATCCTAAATGTCTAGCAATTACGAGACGTTGAATTTCAGAAGTTCCTTCACCAATTTCTAATAGTTTCGCATCACGAATATGTCGTTCAACTTCATATTCACGCATATAACCATATCCACCATGAATCTGTACTGCTTGATTCGCAATACGGCTTGCTGCTTCCGATGCAAATAGTTTTGCCATTGCCGCTTCTTTGCCGAAAGGTTTATCGTTATCTTTTAACCAAGCTGCTTTATGTACTAAATTGCGTGCTAGCTCTACTTCAGTCGCCATATCAGCTAATTTAAATTGAATCGCTTGGAAATTAGAGATTGACTTTCCAAATTGTTGACGTTCTTTCGCATATTGTAATGCACGTTCAAAGGCTGATTGCGCAATACCAACTGCCAATGCAGCGATTGAAATACGCCCTCCATCAAGTGTATATAAAAATTGTTTAAAGCCTTTATTTACATCACCAAGAATATTTTCTTTCGGTACACGAACACCATCAAGTACGATTTCACAAGTATTAGAAGCGCGAACACCCATCTTATCGTAAGGACTTGAAATCGTTAATCCTTCACTCGTAGTAGGCACGATAAATGCAGAAATACGTTTTCTACCATTCTCTTCAATACCGTTGACAGCGGTTACAATAATTGTATTTGCATACTCTGCGTTTGTAATCCAACACTTCTCACCACTGATTACATACTCATCACCATCTAATACCGCTTTCGATTGAGTACCACCTGCATCTGATCCAGCATTCGGCTCCGTTAATCCGAAGGCACCTAATGTTTTACCTGACGCCATTGGAACTAAATACTTTTGTTTTTGTTCTTCTGTACCGAAATAATAAATTGGAGAAGCACCTAATGAAATTGTTGCAGCATAGCTTAAACCGGTGCCACCACAAGCGCGACCAATTTCTTCAACTGCTAAAGCATACGATACTGTATCGCCACCTGAACCTCCATACTCTTCTGGGAATGGGATGCCTAGTAATCCTAGTTCGCCCATTTTTTGAAATGTTTCATATGGAAACTCTGCAGTTTTGTCATAATATACAGCTTTCGGTGCGATTTCCTTTTCAGCAAAGTCACGTACCATTTCTTTAATCATTTGTTTTTCGCGAGTTAGAGTAAATTCCATTCCGCTACACACCCCTTATCGAATATTGAGTTTCGACAGCGTGCGAGTTTCTACTACAAACATAACAACTTAAAAGACAAGAATATTAGTTAGATAATTGCTATAATTCTGTCATAACTTAATTTTAAAACAGATTCTGTACTAATGCACAAAAAAATTCCTACATTGTTCTACAACAACATAGGAGGTTTTGTGTCGAATTATGTAATTTATTGTTTAATAATCTCTACCTTTTCCGGAATCAGAAATTTCTACTAATGCTTCAGGATATGGTTCGAAATATGTTTGTCTTAATAAATACTTTTCATCAAATCGAATAGCCCATGATTTTAAAATTGTAAGTAAACTACTAAGTGGTATTTTCTTTTCTGCATACTTTTGTAACAGTTCTATAAAATGATCTTTTTCTTGTTTTTTTAACTTTGTTTTAAAATATCCAAAAATGTGCTCGCATACATTTACATTCGATGTATAACGGGGCGCACGCATAAATAATTCATATAAAGTCTTCTCATAGTTTTCAAATACCACTTCAATCTTTTCATTTTTTTGATTTGCAATTATACGACCTAATTCCTTTTGTTTCACCTGATTATATGCCATAAATAAATATTTATTATCCGACTGAAACGATACAAGTTCTTTCATATTTTTATTGTGTTTAATCATTTTGTAATATGCGATTGTAAATAGCCTTGTAAAGAAATGCTCTCTAATAATAAAATTCGACAATCTACCTTCCTCTTCAATAGGAAGATACGAAAAATTTTTTACTACTGCTCCGCCAAATAAGCCAGCTCCTTTTCCCTTTGCTGGCGCTTTTTCAAAACCAGAATAAATTTTCACATCACGCGTACCACAACTTGGTGAACGATTCTTTAAAATAAAACCATCCACATCCGATATCGTTTGTAAAAAGTCATTTGAAAACTGCTCCATTTTTTCAGTTACATCTTCTCGTGTCGACGGTTGCACAAGTCTATTCTCACCATTTTCTTCTACAATTCGTATCGTTTCACGAGGAGTCCCCAATCCAATCTCGACTTCTGGACAAACAGGTATAAATGTAACAAATGGCTGCAAATTTCGTATTGTTACATCTGGAATCATCTCTCCATTATAACGACAAGCATCAAATTCTAAACATTTACTTACGACGATTGTAGGTTTTGCAAATTGTCGCATCTTATTACCTCCTTATTACTAGTCCGTATAATATAAATTGTACTAAGATTAACATTTTAAGCAAAGTTTGATTCAGTTATTTTTATGAGAAATATAAATCCAATGATACATTAACAATCATTCAACTCTATTTTCTATAAATGTGCGCCCTATTAATGAGGGTTTAGATATTGTGAAATGAATAATACACACATGCTTCGGAGAAATTAATGATTAAGAAAGGAGGGATTGTTATGAAAAAGAAATTATCATCTATTTTGAGTGTTTTAACACTATCTATTATGTTTTTAGGTACATCTACGCAAGCTGAATACGATGGAAATAATATGAATAGAGTTAATAACACTGATATTTCAACTCGAGTAAATGACAATAACTTAGACAGAGTTAATAATGATGTAAGAACTCGAAATGTAAATACAACAAATGATTTAAATGATAATCGTGATAAAAATAATAATTGGGCTTGGCTTGGTTTATTAGGACTAGCAGGATTATTAGGTCTTAGAAGAAGAGACAAAGAAACACGCTGATTTAGAATGTTTTTAGTAAACAAGCACTTATTTATCAAAAATATATAATGAAAATAAATCGCCTTTTTAAAGGCGATTTATTTTTACTTAAAAGTAATGTATGTAATTCACACTTCAACGATTAAAATCGTGGAGTTAATCCATACAATATAAATTGAATCGTATTTTCAATTTCCGCTTCATCATTCCATTTTTCTTCAGGCAATAATAAAAATCGTGTTAATAATAAACCTAATACAGCTGATAAAGTAAGACGTAGTACGGAAGATGGTGATATCTCAATAATTTCCCCTTCTTCTTGAAATTTCACAATCAACTTTTTGAAATGTGAAAACAGTTCTGTTTCTACTAATTGCTGTATTTCATTTTTCAGTTCTGGTTGGAATGGCACCTCTTGAATTAATATTTTTATCATAGGAAAGTGTTTTTGAGCAAATTTAAACCTATTATGAATTACAACCCTTAAAAGTCTTTCATATGATTCATACTCCGATTTAAATATTTCTTTTGCAAAGGTTTGTACGAAAAATGGTGCAGCGAACTTAGTTAAAGTTGGCATTACGACCGCTAGTAATAAATCTTTTTTCGTCTTATAGTAGCGGAAGATTGTTCCTTCCGCTACACCAGCCCGTTTTGCAATTTCACTTGTTGAAGTTGAAGCGTATCCTTTTTCTCCAAACATATCAACAGCCGCCTCTAATATTCGCATTTGACGTTCATTTCTTTTATCCGTATTAGTTGCAGCTATTAATTCCTCCAGCCAATCCTTCTGCATTTATAAAGCTCCTTTTTGTCATTATTATATTTTGCGATGTTTCTTTAAAGCAAATACATTTCCTACTGCAAATAATATTGAAAAAAGTAATAATACAGCAAGATCTAATGCAATCTCTGTAAACCCTTGATTCCGAATCATCACTTGTCTCATTGCGTCAGCGCCGTATGTGAGTGGAAATACTTTCCCTAACATTTGTAGCCACTTGTTCATAGATTCCATTGGAAACAATCCAGAAAAGAAGATTTGTGGCACAATAACAAGCGGTATAAATTGAATCATTTGAAATTCATTATTTGCGTATGCCGATAAAAACGTACCTAATGTTAGTGCAGTTAAAGAGAGCATACATGTAATAAGTAGCGTTAGCCATATAGATCCAGCTACGTATAAATCTAAAATATAAACGGAAAAACTTACGATAATAATGGATTGTATAAAGGCAAAGATTCCAAAACCAATAATATAACCTGCGACTATTTCCCATCTTCTTATTGGGGTGGATAATAACCTTTCTAGCGTACCACTTAAACGTTCTCTTACGAAGGATACACCTGATAATATAAATACAAAGAAAAATGTAAAGAAACCAATTAATACAGGACCAAGCCCATCAAACATCGTAAAGTCTTTAGAGCCATGTAAAAAATTTACTTCAGGTTTCATAATCGATACATCATTCTTCTCTGTGCTTTTTTGCAATACTTGAAGTACAGCACGATTTTTTGACGAATCACTACCTTCCAACAGAAGTTTCATTTTTCCATTCTCTATTCGAAGTATTGCATCTACCTTTTGTTTTTCTAACTCAGAAATCGCGTTTTCTTTACTGTATTCATAAATTGACGCTTCTTGATTTTTCATCACTTTTACTATTTGAGCGGGCATATCAACAACAGCAATTTGCGGTATATAGTCTTTTTGTGTAAACACTAGCGATAATAGCCAAAGTAATAACATTGGTGCCCCAAACATCATCGCTAACGAACGCTTATCTCGAAAAAATTGGCGAATAATACGAATGATTACACCAGTAACTCTCATGATGACACCACCTCTTCCAACAAAAAGACATCTTCAATCCGTCCAGATGACACGCGTTTTTTCAATTCTTCAGTTGTTCCAACCGCAACTAGTTTCCCTTCTCTAATTAATCCTAGACGCTCACAAAATTCAGCTTCATCCATAATGTGCGTCGTTACAATAATCGTTGTGCCTTTCTTTTTAAGATCATAAAATTTTTCCCAAATCGTTTTCCTAAGAAGCGGATCTATCCCCACTGTAGGCTCATCTAAAATTAATATTTCTGGTTCATGGAGGAGTGCTATTGCTAATGATAAGCGTTTTTTCATTCCACCTGAAAATTGTTGTACTTGCTTTTTCATATACTGTGACAATTGTACAAGTTCAAAAACCTCTGCAATTCTTGTCTTTTTACTTTTTCCCTTTAATCCATACATCGTTGCTATAAAATCTGCATTTTCATATGCTGATAATTCTTCATATAATGCATCCGCCTGGGCCATATAACCAATTCGTTTCATTTCATTTAAATTAGGCATATTAGTATTATTAACAAGTACTTCACCTTTCGTTGCCTCATTAATACCTGCAATCATTTTAATGAGCGTTGTTTTCCCCGATCCAGAAGGTCCAACAAAACCAAAAATCTCTGCTTTTTCAACTTGCAATGAAAGATTGTGTAACACTTCTTTTTTTCCAAAACTTTTTGATACAGTCCGTAAAATAATTGAAGGTTGTTGCACGTTTCATCCTCCTTTTCCAATAAAAATGAGTGAGTACTCACTTTTATTTTACTCTTGCTTAATTATATGTCAAACTTCGTTGATTAGTATGTATGTTCAATCACCGATATTAAAAAATGAAACAGAGTCGACATTAGAATTTCATTTCCTAAAGTCGACTCTGTTTCATTTAAACTATAAATTTCACTTTACGTTTTTAAATTCATATACTTCCGAATTCTAGCAACGTCTAAAGAATATTCGATAACTAATTGCTGTAACGGTAAAATAACTGTGTCAGGATATAAATGTGCATATTGTAATGTTTCTGCATATTTTTCTAACCTTTTTTCTAAATACTTTATTATTTGATCAGGATGACTTACTAATAAACATTTACAATAATAATGGATTTGTTCCTCAATCGCCGTGTATTCTTCAATTTCATATTCTTTATGCATGTGTACACCCCTTTAAGTTTTTATATGAATTACTTATCACAATTTTCACTCGACAAATTTTAAGTTTTTTGATTATTTACACTATAACAAACACTGAGGGTCAAATTTTGTTACTTTATGTAACGTAGAAAATTTTTAACAAAATTGTAATGTTTACTCCTGCAAAATACAGAAAGCCCCTTTACTCATTTTTGTATAAAAAAAATCGTACAGCTTAATTTAGCTGCACGACTACAATTTCTGGCCTATTCAAAATCCTTTGCGGAATGATACTATTTCCTAATCCTCTACTCACTACCATTGATGTATTTTGTTCTACATATAAACCCGCTGTATATTTAGGTAAAACACCTTGATTTGGCGCAACTAATCCTCCGATAAATGGCAATCTAACTTGCCCTCCATGAGCATGTCCCGATAAAACCAAATCCAACCTCTCATTCGTATATTCCTTTATAAATTCAGGCCGATGGGATAATAATACATTATATTTATCTGGCTGCATTTCAATTTTCGCTTTTTTAATTTCATCTATTATAATATTTCCTTCATCACGGTTTCCAGTAACAAACTCTGGATCATCAATACCGAGCAAGTTTATTTCTTGCTCACCCTTTCGAATGCCTACATGTTCATTCCTTAAAACATTGACATCATATTTCTTCAACTCTTTTTCTAAATTGTTATACTTTCCAGACCATTGTTCATGGTTTCCTGTCACAAAATATACAGGATATTTCTTTACAATTTCTCGTATTAATTGCATACTAACTTCTGCA
The DNA here is from genome assembly GCF_003217275.1 of Bacillus sp. 196mf. Taxonomy (NCBI): domain Bacteria; kingdom Bacillati; phylum Bacillota; class Bacilli; order Caryophanales; family Bacillaceae; genus Bacillus; species Bacillus sp. 196mf. The sequence goes on along the minus strand of NZ_QJTG01000024.1, from coordinate 12,299 downwards.
TCGCATGATTTACTGTCAATTAAATCACCCGTAATCGCAATAATATCTGGGTCTATACTTTTTATTTTTTGAATTAACACATCTTGATTATCGCCAAATTTTTTATTGTGTAAGTCTGAAATTTGTAGAATTTTATACCCTTTAAAAGAGGATGGTATTTTACTAGAGGTTATTTTAACCTCAGTTATACTTATTAAATTGTTCTGTAAATATAAAAAGATACTACAACCTACTAATGTAGCAATAAGTAATATACTTCTTTTAATCTTCTTGCTCATATTCCCTCCTAAAATCTTCATCAATACTACAATTCTCAAAAACATTTCAATAGATTATTCTTTTTATCTAACGGTTCTCTTTTAAAGTGAAATCGATTTAACTACGATAATCAAGTACAAGTTTCTAATTTTAGGAACTGAAGAACTTATATCACTCTGTTGAAGTAAACATGCCCGGTTCTGTTCTAATCGTAACTCTATCATATAACATTAAAGCCGAAATTCCCAAGTTAAGGAATTTCAGCTTTTTGAGTTCGTATGAATATCTTAGTTTTAGTTCTATGTATCTTGCCGTTGTACATCTTAGTACATACCAGTTGTCTCTCTATATGTGGTGAGTTTTTTATCTTTTTCAATAATCAACTATGTATAAAACATTTAACTTAGTTAATACCCTTAATGAATATCATGCTTTTTAAAGTTTCCGCCTTGTACTTCCGCAACATCATATACAGTGACAAAGGCATTTTCATCAATTTCATGAATAAGTTCCTTCATTGTTTCTAAATTTTAAAATTATGTAGCGTCATTCCATTCAGACTTCAATATTGAATATTGATATTCATCAATCCACTGCCCTTTTAGCATGTAATTCTGTAATAAATGACCTTCTCTCCTCAACCCCACTCGTTCTAGTACAGAAATAGACTTATTATTTCGAACGTCCGAAAATGCAGTCACTTTATGTTTCCGTAATGAATGAAATATGTAATTCAGTAAGGCACAAACAGCTTCAGTTGCATAGCCTTTCCCCTGATATTCTGGAGAAAGAGTAAATCCAATTTCTACGATGCGAGGTTCATTTACAAGTGTGTGAAGTGCACAATCTCCAATTATTTTGTTATTTTCAGCCAAAGCAATTGCGAACTGGAACCAAGTACCTGGTAGATTAGGATTATTTTTAACTTGTTCATTTACAAACGTTTTAGCCTCATGATATTGATAATTAACCCATGACTGAAATTTAGCCACTTCTGGATTAGAACGATAAAAATGAAAGTAGTTAGTGTCATCCATACTAAACCTTCTCAAAACAAGACAATCTGTTCTCCAAAAGACTTGATTGTCATTCTCCATAACTATTCACCCTCTTTTCTACATTAATTATATCTTTATAATACATAGGTATAAATAGTTTACATGCTTATAAAAAAGCGATTCTTTTCACATTAAAAAGAATCGCTTTCCAAGTTCTTATTTTTAATTATATTACATAAAGAATTGAAAGATTATTACTTAAGAGCCTTAACTATAACTTCCGTTGCCTCTGCAATGAGTTGATTATCATAGCTAGCCTCTTTCTCATCTTTACTAGATAAAATTGCGATGATAATTGGTGCTCTATTCGGAGGCCAAACGATAGCAATATCATTTCTTGTTCCGTAACTGCCAGCACCTGATTTATCTCCAACTACCCAGTCAGTTGGTACGCCTGCACGAATAAGTTTGTCCCCTGTAGCATTTCCTTTCATCCACTCTGTAAGAATTTTACGTTTTTCAGCTGGAAGTGCATTTCCGACCGTAAAAGCTTTAAGATTCGTAGCAATTGCTTTCGCTGTACTAGTGTCACGAATGTCTCCTGGAATAGCTTCGTTTAATTCTGTTTCAAAGCGATCAGACATAGTAACCCGATCCCCCATCTTTCTAAGCGCTTTTTCATATCCTTTAGGTCCGCCTATTTTATTAAATAAAATGTTCCCTGTAGTATTATCACTTGAACGAACAGCAGCCTCAGCAATTTCTCCTAGTTTCATTCCAGTATCTACATGTTTCTCTGTAACAGGTGAATAATCCACTAAGTCTTCTTTCGTAAATGTGATTACTTCATTTAATGTATCAATTGAGTTTTGCTGTAGTAATACTCCTGCTGCTAAAGCCTTGTAGGTTGATGCGAAGGCAAATCTTTCGTTAGATCGATAAGAAATTGTTTGATTTGTACCAGTATCAATCGCATATACACCTACTCGAGCATCAAATTTTTTCTCAAGTTGAGAGAACTCTTTATGCGTCGCCTGATTTTTATGTTTCACTTGTCCAGTCTTTTCTTTCGCTTCAACTTGCAGTGCCCCTCCTGTAAAAGCTTCTAGGCTTGTAATACTTAAACCTAATATACCAACGCATATTCCTATTTTTAGCATCCTCTTATTTTTCAAAATCATCATTCCTTCCAAATTTTTAGCACCTTTTTATACGTACACATAATAGACAATCACCGAACCAAATTTGTTCCATAAACTAAAAAAATTATAGCTAGTATGAGAGTTATTAACAAAATAAGAGATAGTAGCTACGACGCCTCTATCTCCTATTTCATATTTCATTTTTTTACTTATAAATGGCTTTATATGAACAGGTTCTTTCCCTGAGAAAAGTACTCTAATTTTGCTTAGAACTACCTGTACTAGTAGCATCACCATGTATACGTTGCTGTTTTAAATCAAAGTATACATCTAATACTTCCTTTCCGATTATAGAATTAATTCCATTTTTATCATCATGAAGCCATGGAACTACTACGGAAAATGCTACTTCTAGATTATCATATGGAGCATATCCAACTAACGTTAAGTTGTAACATTCCATACGTTCTCCTTTTGCATTTCTACCAATCGGGTCATCTCCACCATATACAGTTTGGGCTGTTCCTGTCTTTCCTGCTGGTTTATATGGCGCGTTTTTGAAATATTTCACGCCAGTTCCATCACCTTCTTGGAATACCCATCTAAACCCTTCTTTTATCCGATCAATATGTTCTTTCTTCATATCAATTCGATTTAATACGACAGGCTCTATGGAACGTATAACTTTGCCAACCTCTTCTTTTATTGATTGTTCTCGTATTTCTTGTACAATTTGAGGTTGCATTCTATAACCACCATTCGCAATCGTTGAAATATATTGCGCTAATTGCAACGGCGTATACGTATCATACTGACCGATAGAAAAATCTAGTAAAAACCCAGGTTGACTATCTACTTTTCTCGTTTGTCCAATTATTTCATTCGGTAAATCAATACCTGTTGGGACACCTAAACCAAATTGCTTGAAATAATAGCGCATCGTATCAAATGCTCCTTGTTTAATATCCAATGAGCCATTTGGTACGTAATTAACTCCCGCAATTTTTAAAGCGGTCTGGAACATGTATACATTCGAAGATACTTGTAAAGCCCGTAAATCATTAATATTACCAAATCCGGATACATTCCACGATTTCTTAGCTTGTGTACCTTTAAATTTCATCGGCGCGTCATAAAATTGATCTCCTGGATGTATTGCGCCTGTCTCATATCCAGTTAATAAAGTAGCACCTTTTACAGCTGACCCTAGCTCATACGAAGTTGTCATGTTTCCTAATGCCAAATCCTCAACTTCTATTTTCCCTTCTTTTTCTACAATCTTTTTGCCTGCCATTGATAAAATTTGTCCGTTATTTGGATTCGTCATGACAACAAAAGCTCGATCGAGCAGTGGCTCTGAACTCTTAAAAGCTCTCAAGTTTTTCTCTATACTTTCTTCCACTTTCTTTTGTAATTCCATATCAATCGTTAATGTTAAACTATTACCACTTTTTCCTTTAGAGATTATTTCTGTGCTAACAATGTTTCCTGATTTATCAGTAATATTTTTCACTTCTTCTTTTGTGCCGTGTAATACATCTTCATATCGTTGTTCAATATAACTTTTTCCAACACGATCATTACGGTTATATCCACGTACTAAATAAGAATCTAAATTTTCTTTCGGTAATCCTTCTTCACTACTCGTAATATTTCCTAATACAGAACGAAATAAATTACCGTTTACATAATTACGTTCCCAATCAACAGTTGCATCTACTCCTGGAAAATTCGCAAGATTTTCGCTTATCCGCGCATACTCTTCATCTGTTACATCTTTTTTAATGATTTGTGGTGTTAGTTGATAACCTGAACTCATTTTACTTTTAATAGCTAACACCTTTAAATCTTGTGCTGTTAATTCTGCTAATTCTACCTCTGTAACACGACCTCGTCTTAAGTCTTCTATTTTTTTATCTAACTCTTTTCCCTCTATACCCTTTTCTTTAAACTTTTCTATATCTTTCTTAGTAATCTTTGTCTCCGCACGTTTCGAATTCAACTGCATCCAAAAATCTTTTTTATCGATATCTGTTAATTTATTTATATCTTGTTCAGGCATTTCAAGTACTTTCGCCAAGTCTTTTGCTGTTTTTAAAATATCTTCACTCGTAATTCCCTTCACCCTTGTATACGTAATTGTGCGAAGAGATTTATTATTAACAACTGTTTTCCCTTCTCGATCTAAAATTTGTCCACGTGGAACTGGAATACTAGTTATTGCATTTTGACTACTTTCCACTTGGTTCTTATAAGCCTCTCCCTCAACGATTTGTACCTTTCCTAGCTGCATAATAATAGCTGAGAATAGTACAAATATGCAAAGGAACATTATATTTAATCGAATAGATATATATGTCTTCTGCTTCTTGCCTTTTTGTTCTTTCATAAATCCTCCATTTAATCCTTTCAGAAATTGCTACAAATACTAAAAGCATTCCTTATATATTAGATACCGATAATCGGTTATAAATATTGCCTCAATTTTTTGCTTAATCCTTGTAAGCAACCATTTCTTTTCGTTTAGATACGGAATTAATAACTCTCCCTTCCTGTTTTCTCTCTATTTTTTTGCCACTTGCATGAGAAGTGCTAAACTGTATAATGACTCTTATTAAACCTTACATATAAACTTGCTAGTAAATTTTCATGCTAATTATTCCTTTCTTCATGCTGTAATACTTAATAGACAACCTAAACAATAAAGTTGTTCCACATTTACAAAAAAAATAATTAAATATAAGATGAAATAGGCTACATAAGGGAGGGTTATATGTTACATATAAAAAGATGGAGATTTTTTGCGTTTTTTTCTATCGTAGGTTTGATTTTACTAATTTTATTAAAAATCAACTTCATTTCAATTACTATCGCAACTTCTTCAGCTGAAAGAGGAAAGATTTTTGATCAAAATGGTGTAATACTAGCTACAAATAAAAAAATTAAGTCTCTATATTGCACTTCTAATAATGAAAAGCTATCGAAACAAGATACATCAAACACATTAGCTTTTTTTAATCAATTTTCAAGCGAGTTTCAACATGATATTTCTACAGAGAACATAAAATCTCAATTACAACAATCTTGTAAAAAGCAGACTATGAATGGCATACCGTTATACTCTGATATAAATGAGAATGAACTTGCATTCATAAACAAAAACAAACCCAATAATGTAATAATTAAAGATGAATGGATTCGATATTATCCTAAACACGAAATTGGTTCACAAGTAATTGGGTATGTAGAAAATGACCTTAATTCAAAGCATTTGGCTGTTGGAAAAAGCGGGATTGAGCTGCAATATGAAAATGATTTAAAAGGAAAACCAGGTAAAACTCTTATTTTTAAATTGAATAATAAAAAGTTCTTATGGAACATTCAAAACGTACAAAAAGGTAAAGATGTACGGCTAGCTTTAGACTCTGAGTTGCAGCAAAAGGCAGAAGAAGCATTAAAATCTCAAATTAAGAAAACACCTGATGCTAAAGCTGGTTATGCTGTAGTGAGCGATGCGAAAACTGGCGCAATTTTAACTATGGCCAACTCGGTAGTTTTTGATCCAAATATATTAAATACACATGTATCTTCTAGAAAAGAAAACATTAAATCTCTTTCGCAAAATAAAGCAATTCAAAAATTAAAGTATGGTGAATCTTATGTAAATATGGCTTCTACTATAAAACCACTTACTATTTTAATTGGATTAAATGAAAAGCTTTTCCAACCCGAAGATACTTATTTAGATAAAGGTACTTTTCAGTATGATAATCAAAATAACATTACGAATGCGCCTGGAACACCAACAGGGGAGATTACACCGAGGCAGGCTATCATTAATTCATCTAACACATTTATGACAGCAAAAGTAGCTCTGCCCCTATTCAACCAAAATAATGGGAATATAAAAAAAGTGGCACATATATGGACAGATTATTTAATACAATTCGGCCTACGTTCTAAAACCGGGATTGATTTACCCTTTGAAGAAGACGGACAATATGAATTCCATCCATCTAATAAGTTTGAAAATGGAATCTCCGCTTTATTAAACGCCTCTTGGGGAGGAAATGAAGTGCATACCCCTCTTCAACTCGCTCAATATGCAGCAACTTTGGCAAGTAAAGGTGATAAATATAAACCTCAAACTGTAAGTGCAATTATTAGTCCGGACGGTAAGGAAACAAAAAAGTTTAAACCAATTTTAGAAAGTTCAAATCGTTACCCGATGACCTTTTGGAGTGTCGTGCAAGGTGGAATGAGTCAAAATATAGAGGAAATTAAAAAGTTGCCCTTTGACGTCGCAGGTAAAACAGGTATTACAGGTTTTCCGAATGAGCAAGAAAGAATGATAAATCATTCTCTTTTCATTGCATATGCTCCTACCGAAGATCCACAAATTGCCGTTTCTGTCGTTATTCCTGGTAGTAATTCAGAAAAAAACATCGCTGCTCTCGTTACATCAGAAATTTTAGAGTCTTGGCATACACTTCAAAAAGAGAATAAAAACAAAGAGGAAGGTTCATTAAAGTGAACCTTCCTCTTTTACCAAATAGAATCTATATTTATTATTTTCCATTCACCATTATCATTTTTTTCGAACATAAATGAATACTTAATATCAGTTAAAACATACTCTTTTTGTACGTATCCAGTATTGCCATTAATTGTCGATATTTTTATATATCCATCATTTTGCACTTTTTCTGGAATCCAAGCTTTTACCATTTCATTAGATACTTCATATAACACTTGTGATTCTCGTTTTGGTTCAGCTAAAATTTTCGTTTTATTTCCAGTAACCGTTGCATATATAAAATGCGCTTGCTTTGGTTGGTTACTTTCTGTCAATCCACTTGGTACTTTGTATACTTTTTTTGTATCATTTGCAAACTCTCCCCCCATTGTAAGAGCGACTTGCAACTCATGAAAAATATCTTCATCAAACTTCAGTTCATCCTTTTTATAACTCTTCCCTTTAAATAGAACTTCATCATTTAACGCTTTGTACAGGTCATTTTCATTTTTTGAGTTCGTACTTTGATATAGTTCATTCATAAATTGTTTTAATGATGGATCTTGAGCAGACTCATCTTTTGTTTTAGGCTTAATTTGAGTACTACTTTGTACCGGTGATTTATTATCATCAAGCCAAGGTTGTTGAACAATGAAAAATAACATTGTACAAACCAAAACAACTACAATAGGTAATGCTTTTTTACGAAATGGTCTTTTATGTTTTACAAAATCCACTTCATTATTTTCATATATAGACTGCTTTATTTTAGAAATAAATTCTTCTTCATCTTTACGATTCTCCATTGGCCCTTTTTTTATTTTTCTATACCAGTCAGGATTTTGTTTATTGTTCATCACTACTACCCTCCCCTATTAATTTTGAAACCTTACTTCTCGCTCTACTTAATCTCGATTTTACAGTTCCAATGGATACTCCTAATGTTTCAGCCATTTCTTCATAAGATAATTCATATTTTGCGTCCAATATAATTATTTCACGGTGCTTTTTAGGTAGTTCTAATACAACCTTCCACACATCATTCATTTCTTCTTGCTTAAAAAATTCTTGTTCTGCTGACAGGGATTGCTTATCGTCACTAAAAAATCCTATTAAAGATATCCTTTTAAAATAAGAGGATTTCAAATAGTTTATTGCCGTATTTCTTGTGATTTTTAATATCCACGTTTTAATAGATGACTCCTTTCGAAATGAATTCCAATTTTTAAACACCTTTATAAATACATCTTGCGTGATATCATCTGATAAGTGTGGATCTTTCGTAATAATAAATGAATAATTCCATACATCTTGCCAATAGTCTTTTATAACATAGTCCAGCTCATCATGATTACACTTTTCAATAAACGTCTGTTCCATTTCCACACCTCAAACTTATTTGAATAAACATAAGACTGCCCTCACTTTTTTATTATGGTTTCAATATATAGACAAGATACAAGTTTCATTTGTTCCATTGTTTATCTTTTTCAGGCAGAATAATACTACTAAAAAACAAGTAAAGCATACAATGATAAAAATCCACTCACAACAATCTGTTTTTTTGAATTTAATGTAGCACTCCACTTGTCCATTTCAATTTGCTATCTCCTTCTATTTACCATTAGCAATGCCAACTTTTCTAGAATCACAGCAAAAAAGCATTCTTTCTAATCGAGAATGCTTTTTTGAAATTTAATTGTTCTATATTTTCCCCAATTTATATCTTTGAGTTAAGCAAACATGTAATAAATTTAGTCAAAAAATTCACCATATAATTAAGTATTATTTCTGAAATACATGTTTTACTTTTTCACCTGGAACGTTACTTCCTCCTCTTCCTTTTACATCTTCAATCATCATTGTAACAATCATGTCTGGCGCATTTGCATCGAAAGCTGCGAACCATCCCAGTTCTTTTCCGTCTGCTTCTTTCGACTCTTTCAGTTCTGCTGTGCCAGTTTTACCAGCAAGCGTTACACCATCAACCTTTGCAATTCTCCCTGCACCATCAGGGTCATTAATGACTTTGATTAATGCACTCTTTAATATCTCTTGATTCTTTTTAGAAACCACATTTTCTTTCCAATTCCCTGCTACTTTTGCTTCTTTTAAAAGATGTGGCGACGGAATATTCCCTTCATTCACAATCGGTGCATATGTTAATGCTAAATGAAGTGGCGTCATTAATACTTGTCCTTGTCCATATCCCGTGTCTGCTAGTTGAATATCGTTTTTTATCCCATCTTTTGCAATGATTGAAATAGGAAATTCGTATTCGATTGGTAATTTTTCATGAAATCCGTACTTTTTAAATTCCTTTACATACTGATCTTTTCCCATTTTCAAAGCTTGTTGAGCAAAATAAATATTATCAGAGTACTTCATTGCCTTATCAAAATCAATTGGACTTGCATCCTTTACACGCGTTACATAGTAATTTCCCCAAGATGAATCTTTTGTCCACTTCAATCCTTGAATTTTAAATTCTTCCTTCGGATTTATTGTGTTTGTTTCCAAACCAATTGCACCTGTGATCGTTTTAAATACGGAACCTGGTACAAATGCTTGTGTAAAGCGATTCGTCATTGGTAGTTTCGAGTCGTTACTCCATGCTTCTCGTTGGGCTTTCGATGCTCCTCTAACTATTATATTTGGATTATAAGCAGGGCTACTTACAAGTGCGATTGTTTCACCTGTTTTAGGATTGACCGCTGCACTAGACCCTGCTTCAGTTTTCATCTCATTAAAGATTTTTTCTTGAATTGCAGCATCAATTGTTAACGTAACATTTTCTCCTTCTTTTGCTTCTTTTTTTGCTACGTTTTTAATCTCTTTCCCCTTCTCATCTTCTATAAATACGCGTCCACCCTTTTCACCACGCAATTTATTTTCTAACACTTTCTCTAAACCGGTCTTACCTACTAAATCATCTGCTTGATAACCTTGTTTTTGAAGTGATTTTAACTCCTCCGCATTCACCTTTCCGATATATCCAGTTAAGTGTGCCGCTGCTTCACCTAATGGATACGTACGAATATTTACTGGGCGAGATGAAACTCCTTCTAATTCAATATAATCATTCTGTCTGGTTCCCTCTTTTAAAATACCAATTGGTACAAAGGAGTCTGGTTTTATCCATTTTGCTGTGAGCTTTTGTTCGACCTCTTCTATAGACATATCAAGTAATTGTGCTACTATTTCTTTCGTTTGCACTGCTGTTTCGCCTAGTTTCTCTGGAATAATTCCAACCTCAGTTGCTTTACCATTCGTTGCAAGCCCTTTTCCATTGCGATCATATATTTCTCCGCGTTTTCCTTGCTCTATTTGCATACGTACTTTGTAATCTTTTTTCATACCTGGGAAGATGAAGTCTGGTGTCCAATCTGTTTTCCAAGACTCTTTATCTTTCACAAGTTTTGCTTCATGGATGAATGAAACTGGTCCTACATCCGTATCCATCTTAACTTCAAAAAGAAAAAGCTCTTTATCTTTCGTATTCTCTCCTTTCATTTTAACTTTTAAATTCTTAGCTCCAATCCCCTCATAGATTTTTTGATATTTTTCTGTAAATTCTTTTTTAGAAATCGATTTTTTGGCATGATCTGATAAATGATCATACATATTTGCAAACTTTTTATCATTCCATAAATTAATATATTCTTCAAATGCTTGTTTTGGCGGTTCGTTTTTATTACATCCTACCAACATAACTGCGAAACAAATGAAAAACAGCATCCATAATTTTTTCAATTCAATCTTCTCCCTTAGTTAAAAATGATGATTCCTTTCTTAATTTATTTAATAAAAAATGTTTTAACGCTTAATAGACAGTGAAAGTAAGGATATTGTTCCATATTTACAAAAAACTAAAAAAGAGTGATAAGAATTCCGTAAATTTGGAATCCTCATCACTCTCGTTTGATATTGTGCAAATCATGAATATGAAATAATAATTTCTAATTTTAAAAAATAATTTTAATTTTCCAACTAACGAGATAAAAATCATGTATTTGTTCTATTTTTAATAATTCATAAATTCGTTGAAATGTTCGCATCAAATTCATCTGATGTTTTGGTATCTATTTTTCTCCCATCAATTGTCATCTTTATTTTTTGTTTTTGGTTTGCTGTTACCACCCAAGCGTTCGGTAAATAACGATCTTCATGGGATAATGTAGACGGTGAATTTATAACCTTTCCTCCTAAATATAGCGTAGCAGAAGAACCTCCATCCATTGCCATTGCATTTACTGCTCCTTTTTCATATAGAATATCTTGACACTCTTTTAACGTAGCCCCTATACTATGCGTCTGTCTACCGTCAATGACTAGAAACATAATTGTACCATCTTCTTTTTGGGCCATAATACTTCGCGGAGCAGAACCCCAACCACCGTCTCCTTCTGTAATCATTTTTTCTCCATTTACAATTAACTGTGGCATAAATCCAGCTGCGGAAACGACTTGTTTATCCAACAGTTGTTGGGTAGAATAATTTCCTGTTATCATTTGACCAAACTTTGTTAATCCCGTAATAATTGTAGGGGCATTTCTATCCATATTTGTATCAATAGCTTTCCCATTTTCTATCACAATTCCAGTAGCAACATTTCCTCCACCCCTTCCTGTTTCATCAGCAAATCCACTTGCATTCACAGCAACAAGTGCATGATTACGTTTTGCCATTACGCTAATTTTTTCTCCCCTGTTAGCGCCCTGTGTTCCTTGATGGCTAACAAGTTTAACATTGAAGGGATTGCTAATAGTAACTAATTTTCCTTCAAAAAGAAAGCGACTATCTTTGTTACTTTTAATCGTTTCTACATCAATTTCTAATGGCTGATTTTTAAATTCTTCTAATCTTTTTCCTGCTATTTTTTTATAAATATGCTCATCACTATTTGACCATTTTGGATGATTAATTCTATCTTGCAATTTATCTAGTTCCTTTTGGGATAGGAATGTATATTTCGCATATTGTGGATGCTGAGAAGTTAGTATACTCCCAGCCATTGTTATGCGAAGCTCCCGGCCATAGCTAGTACCAAATAATATTCCTATGCCAATAAGCATGAAAATAGACAATAGAAGCAAAATTCGTTTGAAGATTTTTCTTAGATGTTTCATAGTTTTATCCTCCGGTATTAATTACATTCAATGAATCTTTTAAAATATTTTTTAATAAAGACAAAGGTGTTTGATTTCCTCATGCCTGAATTCCCCGCTATATTTTAGCAATTAGGGCAAAATACTTATTCCGAATTTCATTTTTTCAGTGTATATTTATAAATTTAATAACATTTTTGCAACCATGAAATAAATTACTAATCCTGTTCCGTCAACAAATGTTGTAATAAATGGACCTGAAACAACTGCAGGATC